>CAZEHU010000641.1:0-2741 GCA_964511605.1 uncultured Myxococcales bacterium | reverse complement strand
GAGGACTCGAGCCCCGAATCGCCGGGCGTGGCCCCTTTCCGGGATCGCGCCCGATGCCACCAGCCTCCGTCTCAAGCTCCCCTCGACCGCGCTCCTCCCCAGCTCGCCTCCACTCGCCGACACCTCCGACCTCGTGCTCTGGCGCCCCTTGGTCGACCCTGTCACCGACGCTGAGTATCTCCGCCACAGCCCCGCCCACGTCGCGCTCGTCTTCGGCTGCCAGTTCGGCGTCTCTCCTAGGGACGGCTTCCCCGCGGACACCCCCGTCGTCGTGGTCGGCAAGAGCGTCCTATCCGGGCGCGTCGGCGGAGTCAGCCTCCACACGGTCCGGGAGGGCCAGCAGGGCGGCCGGCCGGTCCTCGTGGGGCGAGTACCGCTCTCTCATCGAGATCCTGCTCGGCGAGACTGACGATCGCGCCGAGAAGGCCGGCGTGAACGAGCGTGTACCTGGGCGTGTCGCACGGGAGCCGAGCACCAGCACCTCGTCTTCGAGGGTCTCGACGTCCTCGTTGGCCGCGTCGCCGTGGGCCTCGACGGCGGCGGCCGCGCGGAGCAGAGCCCTTCTCCGGCGTCCTCAGACCGAGCCGTGGAGGGGGACCAGGTCTGGCTCCTCCTTCACTCGTCGCGGTGGAGTGGGAGTCCGAGCGCGACCGCCGGGGGTCGCCGCCGCAGCCCTCCGCATGGCCACATGACACGGCGCGTCACGGGCCCTTGACACGCCGCGTCACAGGCGGGATCCTCGGGACATGGTGCCCCCCCACGACCCTAGCTCCGATGCTCTCCACGACCCTAGCTCCGATGCTCTGATCGACCCCTCGACGCGCGGGACTCGCTTCGATCCCCTCGAGGAGGAGCGAGCCTCCTGCGGCGTGGGGCTGGTGGCGGCCCGCGACGGACAGCGGACGCGGGCGCCCCTCGACCACGGGCTGCGGGCGCTCGAGGCGATGGAGCATCGGGGAGCAGTGCTCGCCGATGGGCGGACCGGCGATGGCGCCGGGGTGATGACCGACATCCCCTTCGAGCTCTTCGGCTACCGCCCGCGCGAGGTGGCGGTGGCGACCCTCCTGCTCCGCACCCCCGACGAGCGGCGGGCCCGCGCCCTCGAGATCATCGATGAGACCTTTGGGTTCATGGGCCTAGAGGTGGTCGGCTATCGAGAGGTGCCCACCCGCGCGGAGGTCCTGGGGCCCCTCGCCCTCGCGAGCCGCCCGGAGCTCCTCCACGCCTTCATCCGGTGGCCGGAGCGCTGCCGGACCGATATCTCCTTCGATACGCTCCTATACCTCGCGCGCCAGCGGACCCGGACCAAGATGACCCGCGCCGGCTTTCGCCGGGAGGTCTTCTTCGCCAGCCTCTCGCCACGGACCATCGTCTACAAAGCGCTGGTCCGCTCCGCCGATCTCGCGCGCTACTACCCGGACCTCGAGGATCCCGCCTACCGGACGCGCTTCTGCCTCAGCCACCGGCGCTTCTCGACCAATACGACGACGAGCTGGGATAAGTGCCAGCCCTTCCGGCTCATCGCCCACAACGGCGAGATCAATACGGTCCGCTCGAATCGCTCCTGGTGCCACTCCCGGGAGGCGGCCCTGGGCCTGCCGGTGGACGAGCTCCTCACCCACAAAGGCATCAGCGATACGGGCACCTTCAACGAGATGGTGGAGGCCCTCCGCCACCGCAGCTCCATGCCGCGGATCGAGGACATCCTGGCGCTGATGAACCCTCCCGCGGGAGCCGATGGCCCCTACTACCGCTTCTGGTCCCGGGCCCTCGAGCCGTGGGACGGGCCCGCGGCCATCGCGTACTGCGATGGCACGGTGGCCGGCGCGCGCCTGGATCGGAACGGCTTCCGCCCGGTGCGCTGGGCCCTGACCGAGGAGGCCTTCTTCCTCGCGTCGGAGGCCGGAGCCTTCGAGCTCGATCCCGCCACGGTCCAGTCCCGCGGCACCCTCCGCGCCGGCTCCGGGGTGAAGGTGCGGCTGGCCACCGGCCAGGTGCTCTTCCGCGATCCCTCCCGCAGCGATGCGCAAGAGGGAGCGGTCCTCGACCCCCACCTCTTCCCGATGCCGGAGCGGGATCCAGGGCCGCCGCGCCTGATGGATCACACCCGCGTCTTCCAGCTCCACCTCGAGGAGCTCGAGCAGATCCTGGTGCCGATGATCAACGAGGGCCGGGAGCCCATCGGCTCCATGGGCGATACGGCCAGCCTCGCGATCCTCAGCGATCAGCCGCGCTCCTTCTTCGACTACTTCTTCCAGTCCTTCGCCCAGGTCACCAACCCGCCCCTCGACTACCTGCGCGAGCGCATGGTCACCGACCTCGGCACCTTCCTCGGCAAGAGACCGAACATCTTCGCGCCCAAGGAGCTCATCCCGCCGGCCCCGGGCCTCCACCTGCCGAGCCCCATCCTCACCCTGGCTCAGCTCGCGGCGCTGCGCGCCTTTCCCGACGGCGCGGCCCCCCACCCGCGCCTCGAGGTGGCAGAGGTCGACACCACCTTCGCGCGCGCCGACGGCGTCGAGGGATTCCTGAGGGCGCTCGAGCGCCTGGAGACGGAGTGCCTCGAGGCGGTGCTGCAGGGGGCCACGATCCTCCTCCTCGCCGACGACCGCGCCGGCGCGGAGCGCCCTCCCCTGCCGAGCCTGCTGGCGCTGCGCGCCGTGGTGGGCGCGCTCAACGATCGGGGCCTCCGCCTCGAGGCCTCCCTGGTGGTCGCCACCGGCGAGGCCCGGACCACGCAC
>CAZEHU010000640.1:0-2763 GCA_964511605.1 uncultured Myxococcales bacterium | reverse complement strand
GAGCTCGAGGTGGACGACGCCCTCGTGGCGGAGGCCGTGGGCGCGATCAATACGATCCACATCGGCGACAGCCTCGAGGCTGCGCTGCGATTGGGCCGCTGGGTGGTCGACGCGTTCTACGGCGGTGATCCCTCCGCGGCCAGTCGGGTCGGCAAGAAGCACGCCTCCCTCGCGGGATTCCTCGCGAGCGGCGACCTCATCGTCTCCGAGCGACGGGTGTGGGCCTGCGTGAAGCTGGTCGAGCGCTTCGAGTGGTTCCCGCACGAGCTGGGGCATAAGCTCTCCTTCTCTCACCATCGGGCCCTCCTGGGCGTCAAGGATCCCCGCCACGCCGTGCGCCTCGCGCGCGAAGCGACGGCCACCCCGATGAAGGCCTCGGGGCTCCAGAGGCTGGTGACGGAGCTCAAGCAGCAGAGCGACGAGGCCCCACGAGGCCGCCCGCCGACACACCCGCTGGAGCTCGCCCTGAACAAGGTCGACCGAGCGCTCGAGGCCGTGGAAGAGGAGCTGGCGCTGCTGGACAGCGCCGGAGGCCCGGCGGGGACCGGCATCCGGTTGCGCAGGCACTGGGCAGAGCGCCTCGAGGCGGTGATCGAGAGATGCCAGGGGATGACCAGCACCCTCCTCGAGGCCGGGTCGGGCGAGGGCTGAGCTTGTGACCATTTCCACGTGGGAATGGTTACATCGCGACGGCGCGGGACCCCGTAACCGAGCCGGCAGGATCAGCGGAGGGACCTCGGGCCCTGCTCATGGTCTGATCCTATAGGCTCGCGCCCAGACGCTGGCGCGGACCACGACGCGGACCAGCTCGACACAGGAGCCTCGAGGAGATCGAAGGCGCCGCTCGTCCGTCCTGTGCTCTCATCAGAGCCCCACGACCCCTGGAGCGCCATGACCCGCCTTCCCTCCCCCTCCCCGCGCTCCCGCTTCGCCGGCTCGGCCGCCCTCTGTCTCGTCGCCCAGGGGATCCTCGCGCCGGCAGCGTCGGCGCAGTTCGCCAGCGAGGTGCCGCCGGCCCTCCTCATCAAGCGCACCGAGCGCTCCGAGCCCCTCGAGCTGCGCAAGCTCAGCGTGGACGCACGTATCGTCGGTTTCGTCGCCGAGACCCGCATGACGATGACCTTCTACAACCCCCACGACCGGGTCCTGGCAGGGGATCTCTACTTCCCGCTGCCCGAGGGGGCGACCATCAGCGGCTACGCCCTCGACGTGGGCGGGGTGATGGTGGACGGCGCGGTCGTCGACAAGGACGAGGCGCGCCGCATCTTCGAGGAGGAGGTCCGGAAGGGCGTGGACCCGGGCCTCGTGGAGTGGACCGGGGGCCAGAGCTTCAAGACCCGCGTCTTCCCGATCCCCGCGAAGGGCACGCGCACCATCATGGTCCGCTACGTCTCCGAGCTCGCCGAGCACGACCGACAGCCCCTCTGGCACCTGCCCCTCGCGTTCCGGGAGCCGGTAGGCGAGCTCGCGGTCCGCGTCGAGGTGGAGCAGGCCGGGGCCCGCCCCGCCGTACAGGCCGGCGGCCCGAAGGGGCTGCGCTTCGATCGCTGGCGCAAGGGATGGGTGGCGGAGCTGAGCGGGCGCGACCTCACCCTCACCGAGGATCTGGGGATCTCGTCGAACAAGGCAGCGACGGACACACCTACTTCGCGATCCGGGATCCCGAGGCCGAGGACGCGCCTCGAGACAAGAGGACCCGGGCGAGCCTGGACCGCATCCGCGTCTGGTGGGATGCCTCCTGGTCCCGCGCCAGGAGCTCGAAGCTCGAGCGGGAGCGGAGCATCCTGATGGACTTCCTGTCCCACGAGGAGGACGTGCTCGTGGAGCTCCGCGTCGTCCGCGAGTCCGTAGCGCCGCCGCGCACCTTCCAGCTCCCGCGGCAGGCGGGAGCCCTCCGCGAGGCCTTGGAGTCCCTCGTCTACGATGGCGGCACCCAGCTCGGGGCGATGACTCTCGGGCGTGGCGGGCGCGGGCGTGGCGGGCGCGGGCGTGGCGGGCACCAGATCCCGAACCTGGAGCTCCTCTTCTCCGATGGCATCTCCACCTTCGGCCAGCGCCTGCCTGGGCCCTCGACCACGCCCCTGGTGGTCCTCAACTCCTCGTCGACCGCCGACCACCCCACCCTGCGTGGGCTCGCTCGGCGGACCGGCGGCGCCTACATCAACATGGCCGCGCGCTCCGAGAACGCGGCCATCGCCCGCGCCCTCGGGACCTCGCGCTGGACGCTCCAGACCCTCGAGGGGGGGACGGGCGTCCATGAGCTCTACCCCCAGGGCGCCAGCCCGGCGCGGAGGACGCGGGTGGTGGTAGGCCGCCTGAGCAGCGAAGAAGCGAAGCTGACCCTCGGCTACGGCTTCAGCGGCGAGGGGGCCAGCGTGGAGCGCAGCTTCCGCGTGGAGCGCTCGAGGGCGACGGAAGGGGACCTGCTGCGGACCCTCTGGGCACAGCAGCGCCTCGACGAGCTGCTCATCGATGCGGAGGCCGAGCGGGAGGCGATCGTCGCCCTCGGCAAGGCCCACGGCCTGGTGACCCCTGGGACCTCCCTCCTGGTGCTCGAGACCCTCGAGCAGTACGTGGAGCACGACGTGCGCCCGCCGGCCGGCCTCGCGAAGATGCGCCGGGACTGGGACGCGGAGATGGAGCGCAGGGCCAAAGCGGAGGCCGAGGAGGAGCGGAGCAAGCTCGAGCACGTCCTGGCCCTCTGGAGCGAGCACGTACAGTGGTGGTCGAAGCGCTACACCTACCCCAAGGACTTCCGCTACG
>CAZEHU010000639.1:978-2769 GCA_964511605.1 uncultured Myxococcales bacterium | reverse complement strand
GACGGCAGGCCCATGTAACGCTCGGTGTAGTGGGTGTCGTAGTCGCGCCAGTCGCAGACGGGTGCGCCGGCGACCGCCGCGTGGAAGACGTCCCCGCGCTTCATCACGGCCCCGGCGGCCATGTAGCCGCCGTAGCTCCAGCCGAAGATGCCGACGCGGTCGAGGTCCAGATAGGGGTGCTCGCGGCCGAGGGCCTGGAGGATGTCGGCTTGATCGGTGAGGGGCTGCTCGAGGGGGCGCCCCAGGATCTCCCGCTGCCAGGCGCGGCCGCGGTGGGGCGTCCCTCGGCCGTCCATCGACACCACCACGAAGCCGTGATCCGCGAGCCACTGATCGAGCAGCCACTGCCGCCCTCGATACTGGACCATCGCCCAGGTGGGGCCGCCGTAGACGTGCACGAGGACCGGCCAGCTCCGATCCGGCGCGAATCCCCTCGGGTAGATCAGCGCGGCATGGTGCTGGCGGCCCCGCACCTCGACCCGCTGGTGGGTCCAGCGTGCGGGCTCGGGCGGGGGCTCGGCCCGGCTCTCGAGGTGTCCGAGGTGGCCGCCCTCGAGATCGAGCAGGGACCAGCTCCGCTCGCCCGCGGGGCCGTGGAAGCCGGCGATGAGCCCTGGGGCCCCCTTCGACCAGCTCGCGCCCCAGACGCCAGGCTCCTTGGTCACCTGCACCGGCGCCCCGGCGGCGGGGTCGAGGGGGACCCTCCAGATGTGGGCCTGGGTCGGATCCGCGGAGGCGACGACCCAGGCGACCCCTCGCTCCTCGTCCACTCCGATCAGCCGGCGAAGTCCGAGGTCTACGGGCGTCACCTCGCGGACGAGGGCGCCGCCCTTCGCCCGCAGCTCGAGCTGCCAGCCGCCCCGCCGCTCGGTCGCCCAGAGGAAGCCCTGCTCCCCGGGCAGCCAGCGGGGCACCTCCCCGAAGAGGTCGATCCACGCGTCGTCGCGCTCCTCGACCAGGGTGCTCGTCGCCCCGGTGGCGGGGTCGGCAGCCAGCACACGCTCGATGCGCTGGTGCCGATCCTGGACCACCAGCGTCAGTGGCGCTCCGTCGGCCCACACCACGTGGGTGAGGTACTCGAAGCCCGCGCGATCCCAGCGGACCTCGACGGGCTCCGCGCCGCTCTCCGGCGCGGCGTCGACCACGAAGAGCCGCACCTCCGCGTTCTTCGTCCCGGCCCGGGGGTAGCGCCACGCGTGAGGCTCCTTGTCGGGGTGGGTGGGATCCCCGAGGTGCATGATCTCCACCTCGGAGGCATCGGTGCGCTGGACCGCGAGGCGCCTCCCGTCCGGCGACCACCAGAGTCCGTGCAGGCGCCCCATCTCCTCCTGGGCGACGAACTCCGCTATGCCCCACGAGATCGGTCCGTCGGGATCGACCTCGGGTGTGAGGGGCTCGGCCCCGCCGGGTCCGTGGACAGGGGCGACCCACACGCGGCCGGCGCGGACGAAGGCGACTCGGGATCCGTCCGGCGAGAGCCGCGGGTCGAAGGGGGCGCCCTCGCCGGTGTCGAGCTCGCGCGCCTTCGCGTTGGCGCGGTCCACGACGAAGAGCCGACCGCTGAGGGGTACGAGGACGTGGGTCCCGCTCTCGTCGAGCATGTACCCGGCGATCCCACGGGCGGCCTGACGCATGCGCTCGCGCCGGGCTCGCTCCTCCGGGGTGAGCTCCTCTTCCGCGTCGCCCAGGATGCTCTCGGCGGTCAGGAGCAGGCGCTCCTGGCCCGTGGCCACGTCGTAGCTCCAGAGGTCGTGGACGAAGCTCCGCGGTCCGGAGCGGCGGAAGAGCACC
>CAZEHU010000639.1:0-968 GCA_964511605.1 uncultured Myxococcales bacterium | reverse complement strand
CTGAAGCGGTACGTCGCAGCGTACTGCTCGAGGAAGGCGCTCCCCGGCCCATCGGGGGGGACGCCCCTGCCCGTCGTGCCGCAGCCGGTGGCCAGGAGCACGAGGCCCGCCACCGCCCGGCATGTCCGCACCCAGCACCCGGTTCCCATGGGCCCCTTCGTGGCATAGGAAGGGGGCCCTGCCAAGGGCAGCACCACCAAGGAGGCCCACCGTGACCCGTACCATGACTCTCGTCTTCGCCCTCGCTTTTGCCATCGGCGCTCTCGCCCTGCCGGGCTGTGAGAAGAAAGCGGAGGACGCTGCGCCGGCCGCCGCGGCCGAGGGCGCCAAGACGCCTGCCGCCGCCGCCAAGCCCCTCGACGCCGCCGCCAAGGCCGGCCTCGCCGAGGCCGACAAGGCTGACGGTGCCGAGGACAAGGTGGTCCACAAGTGCGCCACCTGCGCTCTGAAGATGGACGGCTCCAAGGAGCACAGCGTCTCGATCGAGGGCTACGAGGTCCATGCCTGCTCGGCGGACTGCAAGCACATGATCGAGCAGGATCCGGGCAAGGTCTTCACGGCGTTCGCGCCCAAGGGCGGCAAGTAGGGTCTCCCGTGGACCACTCCCGCGGCCCACAGGAGGCAGCCCCATGAGCACCCTTCACCACTGGAGGTCGAACCTCCGCGACCTCGAGTTTCAGCTCTTCGAGGTGCTCCGCATCCAGGACGGGATCCTCGGCGACGAGGCCTTCGGGGCGATGGAGGAGGAGGACGTTCGGGCCGCGCTCGCGGCGCTGTGTGAGCTCTGTGAGGGGCCCATCGCGGCGAGCTTCGCGGCCAGCGATCGGGACGGCCTGGGGTTCGACGGGGAGGGCAACGTGACGGTGCCCGCCTCCACTCGCGACGCCATGTTCTCCCTGTATAAGCAGGGCTGGCAGCTCCTCGAGGTGCCCGAGCATAGGGGCGGCTTCGGCGCGCCCCCGAGCGTG
>CAZEHU010000638.1:0-2782 GCA_964511605.1 uncultured Myxococcales bacterium | reverse complement strand
GGTCGCCGTCCACCGCCGCGAGCTGGGCCTGCACGGCCCTCAGTCCCTGAGCGTCTGGGTCCAGAGCGCGGACCTTGGCCACGTGCCCCTCGATCTCGGCCCGCACCTTGTCGCGGGCCGCGGCCGGGGTCAGCTCGAGGCGCTCGAGTCCGAGCTGGGCCAGCACGACCAGGGGCCGGGTCCACTTGGGATCGGCCTGAACCGAGCGGGTCAGGAATTGGTGGGCCTTGAAGGGTTGATCGATCGCCATGGCGGTCACACCGAGCACGAACCAGGTCCGGGCATCCGCCCGCCTGGCCGCCGCGCCCTCCATGGCGGAGAGCCCCATCTCGGCGAGCCCGCCGGCCACCTGTACCTGTCCAGCGAGGAAGGCGATCGCCACGTCTTCGGGGGCCAAGACACGGGCCTGCTGGATCGTCTTCGAAGCGAGGTCGGCGTCCAGGGCCGCCATGGCTCCGAGGGAGCGCCACGCGAGGGCGTTGGCCAGCAGCCCTACGTCGTCGAGGGGCGTGACCTGCTCGGGCACCTTCATGCCGTCCGGGGCGAGCCACGGTCCCTCGCGGACCTGGAGGAGGTAGCGCCGGGCCTGCAGGTCCGTGGCGGCCCCCGGCAGGGAGTCGTCGATGCCGTAGCGAACGTCCTCCATACCGCGGGCGCGGAGCAGAGCAGCGGTGAGGACCGCAAGCTCCAGGCTACCGCTGGTGACCCTCGAGGAGCCGTTCAGGGCCTGGGCCAGCGCGCTCGCCGAGCGGGGGGCGCCCTCGAGATCCTCGTCGACGAGGCGCAGGGGCAGGCGACCATCGGTACGGGCCTCGGCCACGGCAGCCACCAGGGCCGGGGCCTCCCTCGGCAAGGACTCGGCGGCGAGGCGGACCGCGCCGGTGATGGCATCCCCGACGTCGCGGAGGGACTCCGGGACCGACGAGAGCAGGGTATCTCTGGAGGGCTCCGCCGCGCTGGCGGGGGTCGAGGGGGTCGCAGCGGGCGAGGCCGCCGAGGTCTCGGTGCCCGGGCCGGCCCCGGGGGCGGATCGGTCGCCCAGGACGGCCCACGATGCGCCGGCCCCAGCGACGAGCAGGGCTCCGACCACGAGGCCACGGGTGGTGGTGGAGCGCCTGGGCGAGGCCGCCTCCTGGCGTACGAGGCTGGTGGACCGGAGGCAGCGGGGGCAGCGCTCCGGTAGGGGGCCGGCGTCCGGGATGTCGGCGCCGCAGCTCGTGCAGCGCCATCCCGCGGAGGGAGAGGTGGTGGGGGCCATGGAGCCTCAGCGGTGGTCGAAGAGCCGGGCGAGGGTGTGGGGGACGTTGCTGATGAGGGCATCGACGCCGAGCTCCGCGAGGGCGAGCGCGCGGGCCGGGTCGTCGACGGTCCAGATCCTGAATGCCCGATGGAGGGCGGTGGATTCCCGGGCAGCGGTCGGCGCCGGGCCCGCGTGCTTGCCCAGGAGAGCGGCGTCCGTCAAGGCCTCGTCGGGGTGGAGGTCGAGCGGACCGAGGGCCTCGAGGTCGGGGAGGAGAGCGAGGGCACCTGGCTCCTCGAAGAGGAAGGCGCTTCGCCACGGGCCGCGGGCCCGGAGCAGGGCGGCGACGACGCGGGGATCGAAGCTGGAGAGGACGAGCTCCAGGCCTGGGATCGCAGCGAGGCGCTCGAGCTCCGGACGGACCACGTGCACGGCGCGCTCCGCCCTGCCCGTAGGCTTCAGCTCGATGTTCACGGTCGCGCCGCGATGGGCGCAGAGCGAACGCAGCGCCGGCGTGCAGGCGTCCACCAGACCGGCGAGGGTGGGGATCGGCTCGCCGCGGACGCGGAGAGCTCCGAGCGCCTCGGCCGTGCGGGCCTCGATGGTACCCGGCTCCCCCGTGAGGCGGGCGGTCTCGTCGTCGTGGAACACCACCGCCACGTCGTCGGCGCTGAGGCGGACGTCGCACTCGAAGCCATCGGCTCGGGGCTCTTCTTCGAGGCAGTCGAGGATCGCCGCGAGGCTGTTCTCGGGCAGGCGGGCCGAGCTGCCGCGATGTCCCAGGATGCGGGGCCGGGGCCGGGGCCCCCGCGGCGCAGGCTCAGGCACGGAGGCGCTGGGCGCGGTGCAGGCTCAGGAGGTCGGTCTGATGCAAGAGGTAGACCACCTGGAGCATCGCGATGCGATCCTCCGGGCTCCGGCTGTGCCCCTCGAGCACCTGGCGCAGGGTCTTGCCGGACTCGAGCGCGGTGTAGGAGCGGAGCTCGCGGGAGTTGAAGCGAAGGTTGTTGTGGCCGATGTAGTCCGAGGAGGTCATGGCGATGACCTTGCCGAGGTGATCAGCGAAGAGCGCCTCGAGCTGGTCGAGGGAGATCTGCTCTCGCACCGCGCGGGTCAGCAGGGGCATCGGATCCGAGGTCATCATGAGAGCGAAGTCGGGGACGTACTCGTCCTCCCAGAACTCGTACCAGCCGTCCTCCCACCGGAAGACCTCGAAGAAGCGGCCCTCGAAGTGCTTCATCAGCACACCGAGGAGCTGGTGGGCCGGGAGGGCCCCGAGCTGCGCGAGGGACTCACCGAGGCGCTGGCCGGAGGCGACCGCAAGCTCCAGTCCCTTCTGGAGGGCGATGTCGTCGATGAGGCCGCTGTCCTTCATAAAGGCGCCGAGCAGGCCATCACGCCGGGAGGAGGCGACGCAGGAGGGTGCACCATCCTGGAACCAGATCCTCTTGGTCCCGTGGGGTCCGTGGAGGCGGAGCAGGCCGTAGCGCTTCTCGATGGCGAGCTGGAAGAGCAGGCGGGTGGTGGTCAGGGGATTGACCG
>CAZEHU010000637.1:0-2791 GCA_964511605.1 uncultured Myxococcales bacterium | reverse complement strand
CCCAGAGGATGAGGCTCGGCACCGCGTCCTGGGCGATGGCCTCCCGGAGGAAGCGGCCAGCGCCGAGGACCGCCTCCTGGCCCACCACCTCCTCGAGACAGGTCGGGCGCATACGATCGGCCAGGGGCCCGTCGGGGGCCAGCGAGCGGAAGAGATCCACGGCCAGACCCTACTTGGAGCGTGTTGCACATTGAACCGCCGAGTGGATCGGCGTCGACGTCGAGCTGGATCGGCGAGCGAAGCGATTCGGGAAAGCGAGGCATGCTGGGGCACGTGGAGTCCTTCCCGAACATCGAGGCGGCCGACATCGGCGTCGAGACGCCGGCGAGGCGATGCGCGACACGCTCCTTGTGCGGGCCGCTGGTGGTCGAGTAGCGTCCCGCCACCCCGAGGCCCGGAGCGTCGTCCACCCCCGTCCCCGGGGCCCGGCCACGACCCGCGGAGGTGCCCGATGCTGCCCGATCCCCTTCCCGAGGCGCTCACCTTCGACGATGTGCTGCTCGTGCCGGGCCTCAGCGAGGTGCTGCCGGCCGCCGTCTCGCTCGGCACCAGGGTGACCCGCGGGCTGGAGCTCAACATCCCGCTCCTCTCGGCGGCCATGGACTCGGTCACCGAGGGCGCCATGGCCATCGCGATGGCCCGCCAGGGGGGCCTCGGCATCGTGCACAAGAACCTGAGGCCCGAGGTTCAGGCCGCCGAGGTCCGGCGGGTCAAGAAGTCCGAGAGCCGCATGGTCTCGCAGCCGGTGACGGTCCGACCGGAGCAGAGCCTCGGTGAGGCCATCAGCCTCATGGATCACAACGACATCTCGAGCCTGATGGTCACCGAGGGCGAGCGCCTGGTCGGCATCCTCACCCACCGCGACATCCGCTTCGAGGAGGACCTCAGCCGCCCAGTCCACGCGATCATGACCTCGGCGCTGGTGACCGTGCCGGAGGGCACCTCCAGCTTCGAAGCGAGGGCCACCCTCAAGCAGCATCGCATCGAGAAGCTGCCGGTCATCGACGGGGCGGGGCGCCTGCGTGGCCTCTTCACGATCAAGGACATCGAGAACGAGGCCAGCTACCCGCACGCTGCCAAGGACGCTCGCGGGCGCCTCGTCTGTGGTGCAGCCGTCGGCGTTGGCGGTGACTCCGAGCAGCGTGCCGCCCTCCTCGTCGAGGCCGGCGTGGACGTGCTGGTGGTCGACACGGCCCACGGCCACTCGCGGGGGGTCATCGACACCGTCCGCGCGATGCGCTCCGCCTGGCCGGATCTGCAGCTCGTCGCGGGCAACGTGGCGACGGAGGCCGCGGGCCTCGCGCTCATCGAGGCAGGGGTCGACGGCATCAAGGTGGGCATCGGTCCCGGCTCCATCTGCACCACCCGGATCGTGGCGGGGGTGGGGGTGCCCCAGATCTCCGCCATCGACGCCGTCGTGAAGGCGGCCCGCGCGGCGGACGTCCCGATCATCGCCGATGGCGGCATCAAGTTCTCGGGCGATGTGGTCAAGGCGCTCGCCGCCGGCGCCCACACGGTCATGGTCGGCAGCCTGCTCGCCGGCACCGACGAGGCCCCGGGGGAGCGCATCCTCTACCAGGGCCGCGCGTACAAGTCGTACCGTGGCATGGGCTCCATCGGCGCCATGAAGCGGGGCTCGAAGGATCGCTACTTCCAGAGCGACGTGGACGCGGCCGACAAGCTCGTGCCCGAGGGCATCGAGGGGCGAGTGCCCTACAAGGGCGCCGTGGGCGGGGTCATCTACCAGCTCATGGGCGGCCTGCGCAGCGGCATGGGCTACGTGGGCGCCGCCGACATCGAGGCCCTCCGCGCCTACGAGGGTTTCGTTCGAATCAGCGCGGCCGGGCTCACCGAGAGCCACGTGCACGACGTGATCGTCACCAAGGAAGCGCCCAACTACAACCGCTGATCCCGCCTGCGCGCCGGCGCATCGAGGCCCCATGAGCTCCACCCCTGCCCCCGTCGAGCGCGCCGACCAGCTCCTGCACGCCGATCGGGTCCTGATCCTCGACTTCGGCTCCCAGTACACGCAGCTCATCGCGCGGCGGGTCCGCGAGCTTGGCGTCTACTGCGAGATCCACCCCTGCACCATCGAGGCGGAGCGAGTGACCGCGTGGGGCCCGCGCGCGATCATCCTGAGCGGCGGACCCGCATCGGTCGACGAGCAGGGGGCTCCCTCCCCCCCCGAGTCCGTCTTCGAGGTCGGCGTACCGGTGCTCGGCATCTGCTACGGCTTCCAGGCCATGACCCACCGCTTCGGCGGCGAGGTGGTCTCCTCGGACTCCCGCGAATTCGGGCGGGCCGAGCTGGACGTGCACCACCGCGCGGTCGGTGGCGGGGATCTGTTCGGCCGCATCGAGGACGCCTTCCTGCCGCTGACGGTCTGGATGAGCCACTCGGATCGCATCGCGCGCCCCGGGGAGGGCTTCGTGGTCACGGCCGAGACCCATAACGGCGTCCCGGCCGCGATGGCCCACACCGAGCGCCCGCTCTACGGCGTCCAGTTCCACCCCGAGGTGGTGCATACCGAGCACGGGGCCGAGGTGCTCGGCGCTTTCCTCTTCGACATCGCGGGACTGGGCGCCACGTGGAGCATGCACGAGTTCGTCGAGGTGGCGACCCGCAAGATCGCCGCCCAGGTGGGCGAGGACGAGGTCGTGATCTGCGGCCTGAGCGGCGGCGTCGACTCCTCGGTGGCGGCGCTCCTCCTGCACCGGGCCATCGGGGATCGGCTGCGCTGCATCTTTGTGGACAACGGTCTGCTGCGCAAGAACGAACGCCAAGGCGTGGA
>CAZEHU010000636.1:0-2793 GCA_964511605.1 uncultured Myxococcales bacterium | reverse complement strand
CGGGCTGCCATCCACGCGGATCTCGATCGAGGCAGGCGTGACAGGCACCACCACCACCACGATCCTCGTGGCCTTGGGCCTCGTCGCCTGCGGCCACGACCACGGCCACGGAGCCGCCCACGACCCTGGGTCCAGCCCGGGAGAGGGCGGGCAGGGCGAGGCCCGCGCGCCCACCGACCGCGTCCCGATCCCCGCCCCGGTCCGCAGGAACCTGGGCATCACCTTCGCTAAGGTGGAGGAGCGGCCGGTCCAGGGGACCGTGCGCCTCCCTGGCCGCTTGGAGCCCACGGACAAGGGCCTACGGGTCTACGTGGCGCGCCTGCCGGGCGCGGTGACGATGCACGTCAGCCAGCTCCAGCGCATCGAGGCGGGGCAGCTCCTCGCTACCCTGGACGCGCCCGAGCTGCGGCGCCGGCAGGGCGAGCTGCACACCGCGGAGCACGGCATCGGCCGCGCGGTGGAGGAGAGGCGCCAGATCCGCGCCGAGCTGGACAGCGCCAAGAAGCGGCTCGGCTTCGTCCGCAAGCGGCTCGAGCGCCTGGGGCAGGCTGCGGTGAAGCGCGCGGACCTCGAGGGCGAGCGGGTGGCGCTCTCCGCCGAGGTCCAGGTGCTCAAGGCACGCCTCACCTCCGCCACCGCCGAGGTGGAGCGAGAGGAGCACCACCACGAGGTGCTGATCCGGGGGCTCGCCGCGATCACCGGGCTCGAGGGGGGCGACCTCGAGGAGGAGGGCGTCGAGCACGGTGAGCACGAGGAGCCCCCGGCCTGGGATCGGCTCGAGCGCCTCGAGATCCGGGCGGCCTGGGCGGGGGTCGTCACCCGCCTGCCCAAAGCCGAGGGTGCCTGGGCCGAGCAGGGCGAGTCGCTCGTCGAGGTGACCTCGGAGCGGGACCTGCGCTTCGTCGCTACGGCGCTGCAGGGCGACGTCCTGCGCCTCCGGGATGGGCAGCGGGCCCTCCTGGTCGCGGACGACGTTCCCCTCGGCGAGGGGAGCGTGGCGGTGGGGGTCCACCCCGACCCGCGGGCCCGCAGCTTCCCGGTGATCGTGACCCCTACCCGCCTCGAGGAGGCCGCGCGCTCCGGGCTGACGGGCTTCGCGGATGTGGTGGTCGCGGGGGCGGGGGAGGCAGAGGTGGCGATCCCGCTGACCTCGCTGGTCCGCTCGGGCTTGAAGGAGGTGGTCTTCCGCCGCAACCCCGACGATCCCGACGAGGCGATCCGCGTCGCGCCCGATCTCGGCCCCGACGACGGGCGCTGGGTCGTGGTCTACAGCGGCCTCCGCCCCGGGGACGAGGTGGTGGTGGACGGGGTCTACGAGCTGGAGCTCGCTATGAGCGAGTCCAAGAGCGTGAAGGGGCACTTCCACGCCGACGGCACCTTCCACGAGGGGCAGGACTGATGCTCGCTCGCCTCATCGCGGTCTCCCTCGAGCGCTCGGGGATGGTGCTGGCGCTCGCCCTCACGTTGGTGGCGTGGGCCGGGACCGTGCTCGACGACCTCCCGGTCGACGTCTTCCCGGAGCTCAACGCCCCCACCGTGGTGGTGCTGACCGAGGCCGGCGGCCTCGGCGCGGAGGAGGTGGAGCAGCGGGTCACCTGGCCCATCGAGTCCACCATGACGGGGCTGCCCGGGGTGCGGCGTGTGCGCTCCGCCAGCGCTCTCGGGCTCTCGATCGTCTGGGTCGAATTCGACTGGCAGACGGAGATCTACCTGGCGCGACAGCTCGTGACCGAGAAGCTCGCGGCGGTCGAGGAGGGGCTGCCGGCGGAGGCCCATGCGGAGATCGGCCCGGTGAGCTCCATCACCGGCGAGATCATGCTGGTGGCCCTGTCGAGCCCGGATGGCTCGGTCTCGCCGCTGGAGCTCCGGGAGCTCGCGGAGTTCACGGTGCGCCCGCGGCTGATGGCGGTGCCGGGGATCTCCCAGGTGGTCGCCATCGGCGGAGAGCTGCCGGAGTACCAGGTGCACGTACGCCAAGGGGACCTCTTGCGATCCGGGCTCTCCCTGGACGACGTGGTCGTCGCCGCGGAGCGGGCCCAGAGCACTCGCTCCGCCGGCTACCTCGCCAACGTCCGGGGGCGGGAGCAGGCGGTGCTGCAGCAGGCGCAGATCCGCTCCCCGCGGGATGTGCGCGAGACCCTGCTCTTCGAGCGGGAGGAGGCCGCGCTGACCATCGGTGATGTGGCCGAGGTGAGGCTCGGCGGGGCACCGAAGCGGGGCACCGCCTCGGCAGGGGGGCGTACCGCCGTGGTCATGTCGATCCAGAAGGCGCCGGGCACCAACACCCTGGAGCTGACCGAGGACGTCGACGAGGCTCTGGTCTCGCTGGAGGGTCTCCTGCCCCGAGGCGTGGTGCTGGACAACGAGGCCTTCCGGCAGGCCACCTTCATCGGCCGCGCCGTCGACCACGTCACCGGGGTGCTGCGCGACGCGGTCCTGATCGTCTCGCTGGTGCTCCTGCTCTTCTTGATGAGCTGGCGGACGACGCTGATCACCCTAACCGCGCTGCCGCTCTCCCTCGCGGTCGCCGTGCTGGCGCTCGACGCCCTGGGCCTGACCCTCAACGTGATGACCCTCGGCGGGCTGGCGGTCGCTATCGGGGAGCTGGTGGACGATGCGATCATCGACGTGGAGAACGTGCACCGGCGCCTCCGGGACAACGCCGCGCTGCCCCCCGCCGAGCAGCGCCGCACGATCCGGGTGGTCTACGAGGCGTCGAACGAGATCCGCAGCTCGGTGGTCTTCGCGACGATCATCATCTGCGTGGTCTTCCTGCCCCTCCTCTTCCTCGAG
>CAZEHU010000635.1:0-2797 GCA_964511605.1 uncultured Myxococcales bacterium | reverse complement strand
GTCCCCGCTGCATGCGGACAGGGTCACGACGAAGAGGAGGACGAGGGGGGCATGCAGCTTCACAGGAGGTCTCCGTCGATGGGGTTCACCAGCAGGCCGCTCAAGAGCTTAGGCTCGAACCAGGTGGACTTCGGGGGCATGACCTCGCCGGCGTCCGCTACGTCGAGCAGCTCGTCGATCGAGGTCGGGTAGAGGGCGAAGGCGCAGCCGCCGCCCTGCTCGTCGACCCTCCGTACGAGCTCGGACGTGCCGCGGATACCCCCGACGAAGGAGATCCTCGGATCCGTGCGCGGATCTCCGATGCCGAGGTGCGGGCCCAGGATGCGATCCTGGAGGATCGCCACATCCAGGCGGCCGACGGGATCGCCCTCCGGCACCGCGTGGCGGCGGGCCGTCAGCCGGCGCCACGCCCCCTCGAGGTAGAGGCCGAAGGAGCGAGGAGCCTCCGGGCTCGGAGAGGCCCCGGGCGGCCCCACCTCGAAGTCCGCGTCGAGGGCTCGGAGCAGCGCGGGGGGCTCGAGGCCGCTGAGGTCGTGGACCACCCGGTTGTAGTCGAGGATGCGGAGCTGGTCGTGGGGGAAGACCACGGTCAGAAAGCGCTGCGCGGCGTCGCCGCCCTCGGATCCCCGTCTCCTCTCGGCGGTGCGCGCGGCGGAGGCGGCGCGGTGGTGGCCGTCCGCGATGTAGAAGGCGTCGATCCCGGCGAAGGCCTCCCGGAAGGTGGCCAGGGTGGCGGGATCGCTCACGCGCCAGAGGTCGTGTCGGACCTCGTGGGGTCCATCGATGCCTCGCTCGGCGGTCCCGGCGGCGGCGGCCTCGAGGCAGGCGGCGAGGGCGCCGGTCCCCCGGCAGGTCAAGAATACCGGGCCGGTGTGGGCGCCGACGGTGTCTACGTGGCGGGTGCGATCCACCTCCTTGTCCTTGCGGGTGTGCTCGTGGCGCTTGATGCGCCCGGCGTCGTAGTCGGCGGCCTCGGCGAGGCCCACCACGCCCACCTGGGCGCGGCCCCGCCACTCGAGGCGCCACACCCAGAGGGCGCCCGCGCCGTCGCGGACCAGGCTGCCCTCCTCGACGAGGCGGCGGAGGTTGTCGCGGGCGACCTGATAGACCCGCGGATCATGGCTATCGGCACCCTCTGGCAGGTCGATCTCCGGGCGGATCACGTGCAGGAAGGAGCGAGGTCTTCCCTCGGCGAGCTGCCGTGCCTCCGCCGTGGAGATCACGTCGTAGGGCACGCTCACCACCTCGTCGGCGAGGGCGGCTGGGGGGACGAGGGCGCGGAAGGGGTGGAGTCTCATGACCCGTCTCCAGGCTGGGGTGACCCCGACATCGGGATCGCATTGGGGTCGGCTGACCCCGCACTCCGTGCGAAGTGGCCGGGGCGGGCCGGGCGGAGGCTACTGGCCATCGGGCGCGCATTCAACGCGGTGGCGGGGGTTCGGGCCCATCGGGGGATCACGGCGATCCCTCCGGCGCCGAGACGGCACGAACCTTGCTGATACCAGAGACCGTGCCGTGGACCGGGGTCCACGGACCCCGCCGTCCGAGGAGTGCCACCATGAACCGCTGTCCCCTCGAGTTCATCGGAGATCGCCGCGTGGAGCGGCGATCGGAGCGCACCCTCCTCGAGCAGCTCGCCGAGCGTCCCCTCCGCCTCGCAGAGCTCCTGGACACGGCGGGGCCCGCCCTCCTGGATCCCGCGTCCCCGCGCGCCTTGGCCATGATCCTCGATAGCTACCGGGCGCGCCTGAGCCGCACCCAGCTCGATCGCTTCGTCGCGTGGGCCGAGGCTCGCTTCGGCACCGCGTTCTGCCGCCGCGCCGGCCTCCCGGTCGGCCGCCCGACCCTGCGCCTGGCGAGCTGAGGCACCGAGCCCCTACCCGGCCCCCGACGACCGGATCACGCCCTCCACTTCGGCTACGACGCCCTCGAACGGGCGCCCGCCCGTGTCGACCCGACGATCTCCCTGGGCATAGAGGGGCGCTCGCACCTCGAGGAGGACCTCGAGCTCCCGGAAGGCGTGGGGGTTCTGCCCCATGGGCCGGGTATCCCCCTGGGCCAGCACCCGCTCCCAGTGGTCTCGCGGGTGTGCGTGGAGCCACACGCACAGGGCCTCTCGGCGCAAGAGCGCCCAGGAGTCCGCGTGGGTCACGAGGGAGCCTCCGGTCGCGATGACCACTCCTGGCGCATCGGGACGCGAGGCGAGCAGCGCCTCGAGCACCCGGGCCTCGACGCGACGATAGTAGTCGGCGCCGTGCACCGCGAAGATCTCGCCGAGGCTGAGCCCCGCGTCCTCCTCGACGAGGGCGTCCAGCTCGACGAAGCGCCGGCCGAGCCTCTCGGCCACGGCCCGCCCCACCGACGACTTGCCAGCGCCTCGAACCCCGAGCAACGCCACGAAGGGCGGCCCCGTCGCTCGACTCGCAGGGTCGCTCTTCCACTCGATGCCCCTCGAGCCAGCGCCCTGTCCGTCCTCCACGAGGAGCTCGGCGATGGGCACATCGAGCGCCCGCGCCACCTGTTCGAGCCGTGCCACCGAGATGTTGCCCTGCCCCTGCTCCAGCAGCGCCAGGAAGCGCCGCGAGACCCCGCTGGCCTCCGCGAGCGCCTTCACCGTCATGGCCCGCTCGCTCCGCACCCGCCGGACCGCACGGCCCAGCCGGACGAGGACCTCGAGCTCCTCGCGCGGCGCGGGCGCCTCCGGCAGGCAGGTCTCTCGCTGGGTTGGAGGCGACACGTGCGCAACATACTTCCCACATGAACCCTGCCACAAGGGCAGCGCTCACTCGAGCCCGAG
>CAZEHU010000634.1:0-2814 GCA_964511605.1 uncultured Myxococcales bacterium | reverse complement strand
GTGACCACCGTGCGCGCCGCCGATCCGGTCGTGACCTACCTCCAGCGCCTGGTCTCCGAGACCCGCGAGAGCCCCTACCCCGCCCTCGGGCTGTCGACCCGCGGCGCCATCGCGCTCTACCGCGCCTGCCAGGCCCGCGCCTGGCTGCGCAGCCGGGATCACGTGCTTCCGGACGACGTCAAGGCGCTCTTCCTGCCGGTGGCCAGCCATCGGGTGATGATCCGCAGCTTCCACGATGGCGCCGCGGAGCGCCGCCAGGAGGCGGAGAACGTGCTGGGGGAGATCCTCGATACGACGGCGGTCCCGCTCTGAGCGCCCCCCGGCCATGAGCGCGCTCCCGCCCGGCGGAGCCGCCCCGGTGAACGCCGGCAGGCCCACCGAGGCCGACCGGAAGCCGCTCAGCGTGCGCGAGCTGAGGCGCCTCAAGGGCGCCGTGCCGCGCAGGCTCCGCTTCACGCGGGAGGGCAAGCTCCTCTTCTTCGTCACCCTCGGCATCGGCTTCGGCGCCACCAATAGCGGCAACAACCTGCTCTACCTGGTGCTCGGCATCCTGCTGAGCCTCATCATGATCAGCGGCGTGCTCTCCGAGCTCACCCTCCGCCGCATCACCGCGGTCCGCTTCGCTTCGCCCCACCTCTTCGTCGGCGAGCCGGCCCTGGTTCGCGTCGATCTGAACAACGAGAAGGCGCGCTTCACCTCCTTCAGCGTGGAGGTAAGTGAGCTCGTCGCGCCCCACGCCGGCTTCGAGCAGAGGCGCGGCGTGCTGGCCTCGGCCGGCCTGATGGTCACCACCCGCTTCCCCTTCGGCTTCTTCGAGAAGAGCCGCATCATCCCGCTGCCGGCTCGCTACGTGGTGGTGCCGGCGGTCCGCCCGGTGCCCCTCCCCCAGCTCCCCCCGCTCGTGCTCGGCGCCGAGGAGCAGATCGCCCGCATCGGCCACGGTGACGAGTTCTATGGCCTGAGGGATGCCGGCCCCGGCGAGGATGCCCGCTCGATCGCGTGGAAGGTCTCCGCTCGCCGCGACAAGCTGATCGTCCGAGAGCACCAGCGCCCCGCCTCGCGCCGGGTCATGCTGCTGGTCCCGAACGCGATCCCGCCGGGTCCCCCGGTGGTCTCGGAGCGTTTCGAGCAAGCCCTCAGCGAGGCGGCCAGCCTGGCGACGGTGCTCAGCGATCACGGCTACGCGGTGGGCCTGGCCACCTGCGACGGCGGACGCACCCCCGACGATGGCCACCACGGCCTCGTCACGCTCTACGAGACCCTCGCCGAGCTGCCCGTGCGCACGGTCCCGCCCGGCATCCGGGTGCCGATCTTCGATCGCTATCCCCGGCGCAACGTGGAGCGGGTGGCGCTCCTCACCTCGGACCAGCAGCGGGCCGGGATCAGCGTGGACGCCGATCGCGTCGTGATCGTCGATCAGCAGGACAGGGCCAGCGAGGGCCCCCGCGCATCCGGCAGCGCCGCTCCGGCTGAGGAGGCGGCCGCGTGAGCTTCGAGCGCCTGCACAAGGCGGTGCTCTACGCCACCGTGGGCCTGGGACTCGTCCCCCTCGCCACCTCCGGCGAGGTCTCGCTGGCGGCCATCGTGCTCACCTACGGCGGCTTGTGCGCGAGCTGGTGGTATGACGCGCCGCTCGAGCGCATCGAGGTCCACACCCGCCGCTGGACCATCGGCACGATCGCCGCCTTCTTCGCGCTGATCGCCGTGGCCTGGAGCACCGGGAACTGGCTGCTCTACGCTATCTACTTCGCCCTGGTGATGGTGGTCACGCGGCTCTTCCAGAGCCGCAGCTCCCGCGACGTCTTCCAGCTCTATGGCCTGACCTTCATCGCGGTCATCGCCGGGGCGGTGATCAACCCGACCCTCAGCTTCGTGGTGGTCTTTGTCCTCTACGTGGTGCTGCTGGTCTGGGGGCTGATCCTGCTGCACCTCCAGCGGGACATCGAGGCCCTGCAGGCCGAGCAGCGCTCGCTCGGCGAGCGCCCGGCCGAGCTCCTCTGGAAGGCCCGGGACCTCATCACGGGCCGCTTCCTCGTGGGCTCGAGCGCCCTGGCCCTCTGCATCTTCGCCAGCTCGCTCGTGATCTTCTTCCTCTTCCCGCGCCTGGGCATGGGCTTCTTCTTCAGCCAGGGCCGGGCTTCCCAGTCGGTCTCGGGCTTCTCGGACAAGATCGAGCTCGGGGGCTTCGGCACCATCAAGAACGACTTCCGGGTGATGATGAGGGTCGAGATCCCCCAGGACGCGGGAGAGCCCCAGTGGGGCCAGCGCCCCCTCCGTATGCGGGGCATCTCCTTTGACCACTACGACGGCCGCCGCTGGGCCAAGTCGTCCAAGAGCCGCTTCGCGATGAGCCAGCGGAGCCTGGGCACGTGGATCGTCCAGGGCGACGCGGCGCGGGGTCATCGGGTCCCGGGGGAGACCGTGGACCAGACGATCTACCTCGAGCCCATGGACATGGATCCGCGCATGATCTTCGGGCTGCCGCGCATGCGGGCTGTCTCCATCGACAACCCCGAGCTCGACCGCCTCCGCCGCCATGCCCTCAAGTTTCAACAGGACGAGGGCAGCGACGTCTCCACCCGAGCATCGACGGACGTGGCTATCCGCTACCACGTGGAGTCGTACGCGGCCTCTCGGGCCGGCGCGATCCTCCGGCGAGCTGGCACCGACATCAAGCCGAGCGTGCGCTCCCTGTACCTCCAGATCCCGGAGGGCCTCGATCCCCGGGTCCGCGCCCTGGCCGCGGAGATCACGGCCGACTCCCCCACCGCCTTCGACAAGGCGCTGGCCGTGGAGAGGTACCTCCTCGCGAAC
>CAZEHU010000633.1:0-2816 GCA_964511605.1 uncultured Myxococcales bacterium | reverse complement strand
GGTGGGGGGCGAGCCCTCCTTGGGGGGCTCGGCCTTCGGGGGATCCGCCTTGGGGGGCTCGGCCTTCGGGGGCTCCGCCTTCGGGGGCTCCGCGATCTTCGTGGCCGAGGTCTGAGCCGTCTTCGCCGGGGTGCCCTTGTCCGCCGTCGTGGACGCGGCGACCTTGGCGGGCTGCGCGCCCTTGTCTTTCTTGTCCATGATGGCGGTGTACGCCCCCACCGCCACGAGCACCGCCAGGAGGAGCAGGATCGGGGCGATGAAGTACATCACGCGCGGGCCCTCGCTGTCCTCGGCGCTGTCGATGGGCACCCGAGCTCCGCCGAGGGCACCCGCCCGTCGGCCGGCCGCCGGAGGGTCACCGGGCCGTCCCCCACCGGGTCCCGGCAGATCGCGCAGGGTGCGCCGGGCCGCGATGGGGATCGAGGGCAGTCCGTCGGCCGCGTCGATCGCCGCGAGGCCCAGCCCAGCCTCGATCCGATCGGGATCCTCGTCGATGACCTCGAGCACATCGTCGACGTCGACCACCTCGATGTCGTCCACACCGGAGATGGCCGAGGGATCCGCGTGGACCTCCGCCTCGACCTCCTCGCCATCGAGGACGTCCGTGATCGCGACCCCGATGATCGTGGCCTGTTCACTGGCGGGGAGCGGCTCGTCGCTCGCCGGGCCGTGGGGCGCGATCTGGCCCCCGAAGGCCACCCCCTCGGCGGGGATGTCGTCCAGCTCGTCCGGGGTCTCGGCGGAGGGCGCGGACGCTGCACGTGCCGTCTCTGGATCCAGAAGATCGGTCGCGTCGAGCGGGGCCTCCGCCTCCCCCTCCGGGGCGTCGAGGGCAAGCTGCCGCACCTCGGGCAGGAGGATCGTCTCTTGGGCGAGGGCCTGGGCCGGGTCCTCCTCGTCCACCTCCACCGGCTCGGCCTCGATCACCTCGGCCTCGACCGCCTCCGCCTCGACGGCGTCCGCCCCAAAGGGACCGACCTCGAGGGCATCGGCCTCCTCGGCATCCTGTAGGGACGCCTCGGCCTCGATGGCCTCCAACTCCACAGGTTGGGCCTCGTCGGCGCGGGCGACCTCGGCCTCGATGACGGCGGCCTCCTCGGTGCCAACGTCGGCCACATCGACGACGCTCTCGGCCGCCACCTCGTGGATCGGCTCCTCGACGAGGGCGTCGGAGCTGACCTCCATGACCGGGATCATGGTCGTCGGCTCGGGGACGTAGGTCTCGACGGCCTCCTCGTCGAGCGGCGCGGGCTCGTCGGCCTCGGTCGCGCCGACCACCTCGACCACAGGAGGCGTCGCGGCCTCAGGCGCGGCGGCCTCCACGGGGGCGGGGGTCCAGACCCCGAGGAGCTCCTCGAGGAGCGCCTGCACGCTGGGGTGACGGGCCTCCGGGCGGAGGTCGGTCGCCCGCAGGAAGACCGCGTCCACATCGCCACCCACCTCCGCGCCCTGGCGCGACAAGGGGCGGCCGCCCTCTACGCTGCGTCCGGTGAGCAGCCAGCCGAAGAGCAGGGCCACGGCGTGCACGTCGGTGCCCTTGCGCTCCTCGAAGGCGCCGGCGATCTGCTCGGGCGCCAGCCAGGCCTGCGGGCGGCTCGGCACGCCATCTCCCGCGATGCGCGGGAGCCCCTCGAGGAACCAAGGATCGCTGACGAGCGCAGGTCCTTCGGCCGGAAGGAAGATGTTGGAGGGCTTCAGGTTCCCGTGCACGCCGATCTGGTGGATCCACTTCAGCGCGCCGCCGACGCCCTCGAGCACGCGGAGCACGTCGGAGGGAGGCAGGAGGCCACCGGCGGCGACGCGACCGTCGAGATCGGCGCAAGCGAGCAGGTCGGTGATCGCGTAGGCACGCTCGCCCACCACCACGTCTCTGAGGGAGACGATCGAGGGATGGACATAGGCGCGCGCCCGCTGCAGGCGCAAGAGGTTGGTGCCGTGGGCGCTCCCGCTGAAGAGGGCCGGGTGGAAGATCTTGGCGGCCACCACGAGCGCGCCGCTCGAGGCATCCGTGGCCCGGAAGAGCGCGCCAGTGGGGCCGACACCCAACTCCTCGTCGAGCGCATAGCGCCCATCGAGGATCGTGCCGGGGGCAGGCCGCCAGGTCGTGGGCATGGGAGGGATCCGAGGCCGAGGGAGGGCGGAGGCTAGCCAACCTCCGACGGTCCATCAACACCCCATGTGGGTGCCCTTGTGGCCCGGAATCGTGTGGGATTCGCCGGTGCGCCCCCTTTCGGGTGCGCCTAATTGGCCTTCGGGAACGTGAAGCGGAGCGCATCGCCGGCCTCCGCCACCTCCACGAGGACCTGCCCGCCCTTGACGAGGCGACCGTAGAGGAGCTCCTCGCTCAAGGGCTCCGAGAGGTGCTGCCGCAGCACACGCGCGAGCGGCCGCGCGCCCATCGCGGGGTCGTACCCCTCCCGATCGAGCCAGCTGCGCGCCTCGTCGGAGAGCTCGATCGAGACCGCCTTGTCCGAGAGCTGGTCGGTGAGCTCGCGCACCATCTTCTCGACGATCAGCTCCATCACGTCCCGGGGCAGAGGAGCGAAGTCCACCTTGGCGTCGAGGCGGTTGCGGAACTCGGGCGAGAAGCGCTTGCGGAAGGCGGCGTCGTTGTCGCCGAAGAGGTGCTCGGAGCTGAAGCCCACCTTGCGCTTCGCCAGCTCCTCGGCCCCCACGTTGGAGGTCATAATCAGCACTACGTGGCGGAAGTCGGCCTTGCGCCCGTTGTTGTCGGTCAGGGTGCCGTGATCCATGACCTGCAACAGCACGTTGAAGACGTCGGGATGGGCCTTCTCGATCTCGTCGAGCAGGAGCAC
>CAZEHU010000632.1:0-2819 GCA_964511605.1 uncultured Myxococcales bacterium | reverse complement strand
GCGGATGCCCGCTGATGCCCTCCTGGAGCATGATGTTCTGCGGCTTCACGTCCCGATGCACGATGTGGCGGCGGTGGGCGGAGCCGAGGCCGTCGAGCACCTGGCGGAGGATCGAGTGCTTCTCTTCGCGGCTCAGGCCGCTGCCCTCGCTGGCGCGGCGCCGGGTGAGCTCCTTCAAGGTCGCCCGGCCGCCGACGAACTCCATGACCAGGTAGGGGCGCCCTTGGTGCACGCCGTACTCGAGCAGGCGGACGATGTTGGGGTGGGAGAGCTGGGCGAGGGCTGCCGCCTCCCCCTCGAAGCGGCGGAGCAGGTCGTCCGCGCTCTCCCGGAGCTCGGGATCCATGTCCATGAGCTTCAGCGCCGTCTTCATCAAGATCGGGCGCTGGAGGGCGGCGTAGACCTTGCCGAAGCCCCCCTCGCCGATCTTCTCGGCGATCAGGTACTTGTCGACCGTCGTGTCGATGAGGGGATCGGGCAGGGCGGCGCCGAGCGCCTCGAGGTAGGTGGCCGGCACGAAGTGATAGCCGCGCTTGGTGCAGCCCTTGGACGGACAGGGCTCCCCGACGGCCCCCTCGCCGTCGCAGTTCGGGCAGAGCCCAGCGCCATGGGGATCGACGGCCATCAGCGATCCAATAGTGCCAGAACTCGGGTGCGTTGGACGACCCGTACGGCGATCAGGGTGCCGGCGATGAAGATCAGGATCTCGAGGATCGAGGCGCTGACGGGCAGATCCCAGCGCACAGCCACGTAGTCGCGGAGGGGCGCGAGCACATGGGCGAAGACCACCCGATGCATCGCGAAGGCGAGGAGGGAGGCGAGACCGCACCAGTTGACGATCGGCAGCCACATGGGCCGCCAGCGATGCTCGGCGAGGAGCAGGACGGCGATGGACAGGCCGTTGATGCACCAGATCGCGACGAGGCCGAGGGTGGTCTCGGCGACCGCATACTCCTCGTGCCAGATCTGGGCTCGATCGACGGTCCACCAGGTGCCGAAGAGCACCCAGGGCATCAGCGCGAGGGTCAGGACTCCGATGGCCTGCTTCAGGCGCCAGCCCACCTCGCGTGGGCCGTGGTGGTACCAGTAGCCTAGCAGGAAGGCCGTGGCGCCGGAGCCGAAGAAGAGGTCGAGGCGGGTCTCGTAGCGCCAGCTCGGCAGGGCGAGGAGCTCGCGGCCGCCGGCCTCGATGGCGTCGTTGATCTCTCGCATCTCGACGAGCTGGAGGGCGAGGTGGAGCACGAACGCGCCGAGCACGCCGCGGGGCCCCCAGAGGCGATGGAGCACCGCCAGCGTCGCCAGGATGATCATCCAGGCCAGCAGCGGGCCGAAGGTCAGGGCGTGGCCGAGGTCCTGCTCGACGAAGAAGGGCTCGAAGAGGAAGAAGAGGAAGAGCACGCCGTAGAAGCCGAGCTTGCGTCCGAAGACCTCCTGGAAGTCCTCCCGGGTGCGGTTGGCCAGGTTGAAGGCGGCGAGGGCGAGGAAGAGGTGATCCCCGGCGGGGGTCAGCGTCCAGATGATGAAGTGCAGGGTGTCGTCGATCGCGAGGCGCGCCGGCGGGGCCACGTGGGGCGGGAACCAGTGGTTGATGAAGCCGGTGAAGTGCTGCAGGCAGGCCAGCAGGATGAAGAGGCCGCGGAGGAGATCGAGGGCCTCGATCCGCTGGCGCGTCCGGGAGGCGTCCATCAGAAGCGGAGATCCGTGAGCTCGAAGAGGCGCGGGTGAAAGATGGAGCTGATCTCCGCGGGATCGAGGCGATAGGGGAAGCGGCGCTCGGCGAGGGTCTCGATCGCCTCGGCGTCGACGTACTCGAGCTCCAGCGTGATGCCGGGCGGAGGGGGGCGGAGGCGGAGCTCGAGGTCTCGCTCGTGGGGGGTGGCGAGGACGAAGGTCTCGTCGTCATCTCCGTACGGGAGGGCGGTGGCGAAGCCGGCCGCCTGCACGGTGCTGAGGATGATGGAGTTCATCGCCTCGCCGCGGGGGCCGAAGCCCTGGTGCAGCAGGGGGTAGTCGAAGGCCAGCCAGCCCTCGTCGGCGAGGTGGGCTCGGACGAAGCGCAGGAGCTCCACCGAGTACAGGCGGGCGAGGTCGTAGTCGTAGGGGTAAGGGAAGTCCATGAGGATGGCGTCGAAGGTGCCCGCGGCGCGGGGATCCGTCGAGCGAAGCCAGGTCAGGGCATCCCCGACGACCACCTCGACCCGGGGATCGTCGAGGCTCCCGCCGTTCATGCGGCTCAGGTGTCGATCCTCGCGGGCGAGGTGGATCATGATCGGATCGAGCTCCACCTGGACGACGCGCTCGACGTGATCGCCGTAGCGGAGGACCTCGCGGGCGAGGAGGCCGTCCCCGGCGCCGAGGATCAGGACGCGGCGCGGCAGGGTCTCGGTGAGCATGACCGGGACGTGCACGATCCACTCGTGGTAGCGGCGCTCGTCGAGGGCGGAGAACTGGAAGTGGCCGTTGAGGAAGAGCGAGAGGTCGAGGAGGCCCAGCTCGGGTCGGCTCTTCAGGTGGGCATCCCACACCACGTCGAGGTCCTGGTAGCGGGTGCGGATGCGCTTGACGTCGGGCCTCGAGGCGAGGTGATCCTCGAGCTCGTCGAGCCCCACCGGGCTGGGGAAGTTGAGGTAGAAGTTCTTCCAGAGGAGCTGGTTCAGCCTCGGCTCGGCGGCCCAGAGTCCGAGGAGGAGGCCGGCCGCTCCGAGCGCGGCGCCGAGCGAGGGGGCGCGCCGGCGGAGGGCGCCCCGGAGCGTGAGCCAGGCGCAGGCGCCGAGGTTCAGGGCGCCGATGAGCACGCCGGTCTTGAGCAGGCCGAGGCC
>CAZEHU010000631.1:0-2825 GCA_964511605.1 uncultured Myxococcales bacterium | reverse complement strand
CGCCAGCACAGGATCGTCGAGGGTGCGCGCCCTGCCCCCGGCCTCGGTCTCGGGGGCCCCGAAGTCGAGCACCCAGACGTCGAGGCCGCGGAGGGAGCAGAAGCACACGCCGCTGAGCTCCGGGGCGATATCGTAGACCTCGGCCGTGACCATCAGGGGCGGTACGAGCAGCAGTGCAGGGCCGTCGGGTCGGGGACCGGCATAGCGCCGGAGGGCGGCGATGCCCAGCCGCGCCACCACCTCGTGGGGCGCGGCGTAGGGCTCGCCGAAGCGATCGCGGCGCACGATCCTCAGGGCGTTGCTCGCGGCGTGCCGGAGGCGCTCGAGGGGGTGTTCGCTCATTGCGGGGACCGCGCGCCGACCGGGCCGACCGGGCCGAGGGGCCTGGAACAGGCTGCTCTTAGAACGGCCAGGGCTTCGCCCCGGAGGAGCAGAGATTGCGGAGATCCGAGCTGGAGATCGAGGAACAGGAGCCCTTGCAGTAGTCCCGGAGGTCCGAGCTGGAGATCGAGGAGCAGGAGCCGGAGCAGTAGTTCCTCTTGTCGGCGTCCGAGATCGACGAGCAGGAGCGCTTGCAGAAGTTGCGGACGTCGGAGCTCGAGATGGACGAGCACGAGCCGGAGCAGAAGTTGCGGATGTCCGCGTTGGAGATGCTCGAGCAAGAGCCGGAGCAGTAGCTCCGCATATCACTCGAGGAGATCGAGGAGCAGCTCCCGGCCTGGGGCGCGGCTTCAGCGGCGCAGGCCGCCTCCTGAGCCTCGAGCGCTCCGCCCGAGGTGGGTCCGGCGGCGAGGGTGGACAGGGCGAGGAGGGAGGCGGAGAGGAGGAACCACATGGGGCGATGATGCCCCTTCGCTCCCGGCCCAGCAACGACCGAGCCCGCTCGCCGATCGAGCCGAGGCCGGGTGGGCTCGTCGTTGACTTCGCCCCCCCGCGGGGGTACACGCCGCGGGCGCAGGGAGGATCCGTGGCGAAAGAAGAAGGCATCGTCGTCGAAGGCACGGTCGTGGAGCCGCTGAAGAATGCGATGTTCCGCGTCGAGCTCGACAACGGCCATAAGGTGCTGGCCCACGTCTCGGGCAAGATGCGCAAGTACTACATCCGCATCCTCCCGGGCGACAAGGTGACCGTGGAGCTGAGCCCCTACGACCTCAACCGGGGTCGGATCACCTACCGCGCCAAGTAGCGACCCTCGGACGGCCAGCCGTCCCTGGCCGTGAGCTCGGCGATCAGGGCCTCGAGGGCCCGCGTTCCTAGCCCCTGCTCGACGCCCTTGTCGATGTAGGTTTGCAGCATCGCGCGCGTCTGATCCCCCACCTTCGTGAAGTGCTGCTGGAGGTAGATCTCCACCGGCAGCGGCATCGCCACGTGGGCGAGCCGGAGCAAGGCCCCGAGGGCCGCCGGCCGCAGCGCTCCGGCCCAGAGGGGCTCGGGCCGCTTGAGCTCCGCCGCCACGATGGCCAGGGCCTCACGGGCGGCCGCCAGGCTGGGGCGGAGGTGCGGCCCGTGGCGTAGCCGCTCGAGGGACCAGCCGCTCAGCTCCAGCCCGACGAGGGCGGGCATCATGGCCGCCGAGAGGCTGGCGGCGAGCGTGGGTCCATCCGGGTCGAAGGTCGCGGGCAGGCCGCCGCGGCTCAGGGCCTCGGCACAGTCCCGCGCCAGGGGCTCCGGCCCGGCCAGCGGGACCTTGGTGCCCGGCGGGATCCACACGGCGATGCCGGGCGGATCGAGCCGCTCGCCCTCGAGGGGGGCCTGCCAGGCCACCAGGGTGATCACCCCCTGCACCAGCCGCGAGGAGGGCCATCGATCCAGGACGTAGCGGAGGTCTCCGAGGCCAGGCTGCAGCATCACCAGGGCACCGGCGTCGAGGCCCGCGGTCAGCTCGTCCAGCCACGGGCCTCGAAGGGCCGTGGAGGAGAGCGCGATCCACACCTGATCCCAGTAGCCCTCGTGGGTCTCGGTGGGTTCGGTGAGCACGCTCGCGGGCTTCAGGGTCGTCGTCTGTGTGCGCCCGAGCCTGCGGACGCGGTGGACGACCAAACCGGCGTCGACCTCGCCGGCGTACCTCGGGCGGACGAGGAAGCTCACCTCCGCGCCGCCCTCCGAGAGGGCGAGGCCGAAGGACTGGCCGACGGCGCCGGCACCGATGACGAGGACGCGCATCAGGCGATCATGCCTCGTCCGTCACCTTTCGTCGCCCCGCCTTGATGGTGGCCCGACGGCGCTTGTCCTCGAGGCGCCTCTTCTTGACGGAGCGTGGCACGCGCGTGGGGACGCGGGTCCGCGTCGGCCGCTTTCGCTCGACGAGCAGGCGGTGGAGGCGATCGAGGGCGATCGAGCGATTCTGGGTCTGGGAGCGGCGCTCGGTGGCCTCTACGACCAGCCCGCTCGGGCCGTGCACGAGGCGAACGCCCGTCTCCCGGCGGTTCCGGTGTTGACCACCGGGACCGGAAGCGCGGATGAACGTCACCTCACACTCCGACGCGAGGCGCTCGCGTCGCGCTCGCTTGACCTCCTGGGGCGAAGGCCCCTGTCCCTGATCCGCGCTCATCGCGCCTTCTTCGCCCCCCGGGGCCTCCGTGTCCACCACCGAGACCATCCTCCGCTACTGGCTCGAGGTCCTGCGCCTCGAGGCCGCCGCCACCGCTGGCCTGGCATTGGACCCCCGTGCGAGCGCTGAGGGCCCCTTCGCCGTCAGCCTCCTGCATCCGGCGGAGGATGCCTCGAGCTTCCGGGTGTCCCTCGCGCGGGACGGCTCTACCGAGGCCTTGGCCTCCTTTCTCACCGGCGCGTCACGGGAGATGACGATCCAGCCTCTCGGCGCC
>CAZEHU010000630.1:0-2827 GCA_964511605.1 uncultured Myxococcales bacterium | reverse complement strand
TGGGGGGAGCGCAAGGTCTCCGATGGGCTGCTGGTGGTGCCCTAGCCCAGCAACCCCCGCACGATCGGCTGCACCCGCTTGCCGTCGAAGCGACCCTTGAGCTGAGGCATCAGCTTGCCCATCACCTTGCCCATGTCCCGCATCGAGGTGGCGCCCACCTCGGCGATGGCAGCCTCGGCGAGGGCCTGGACCTCCTCCTCGCTCAGGGGCTGGGGCAGGTAGGTCTCGATGACCGCGAGCTCGGCGCGCTCGGCCTCGGCGAGCTCGGCGCGGCCCCCCTTGTCGTAGGCCTCGAAGGCCTCGCGGCGGCGCTTGGCCTGGCGGGTGAGCATCGCGAGCTCGGCCGCCTCGTCGAGCTCCTCGCCCGCCTGGATCCGGCTGTTCTTCAGATCGGCGAGCAGCATGCGCAGGGTGCCGGTGCGCACCTTGTCGCGCGCCTTCATCGAGGCCTTCAGGTCGGTGGTGAGGGTATCGACGAGGGACATGGACGCTCCTGGAGTCGAACGAGGGGCGGAGGGTAGACCCCCGAGCCTCCGCCTTCCAGCCTCATCGTTCCGGTGCCGGAACGTGGTGGTTGCCGCTCCTCGGAGGGCCGCCGTATGCTCCCGCCCCGCGCCCCTCGCCGGAGGTATGTGATGGACCAGGCCTTCCTCGATCACCTTCAGAGCGAGCTCGAGGGGCTCCGCGCCGAGGGCCTGTACAAGGCCGAGCGGATCATCACCTCCCCTCAGCGCGCGGCGATCTCCGTCGGGGGCGGCGCCGAGGTCATCAACTTCTGCGCCAACAACTACCTCGGCCTCGCTAGCCACCCCGCGCTGATCGAGGCCGCCCACGCCGCCCTCGACCGCCACGGCTACGGGCTGAGCTCGGTCCGCTTCATCTGCGGTACCCAGGACGTGCACAAGGAGCTCGAGGCGCGCTTGACCCGCTTCCTCGGCACCGAGGACACGATCCTCTACTCCTCGTGCTTCGACGCCAACGGCGGGCTCTTCGAGGCGATCCTGGGTCCCGAGGACGCGATCCTCTCCGATGCCTTGAACCACGCCTCGATCATCGACGGGGTCCGCCTCTGCAAGGCCAAGCGCTTCCGCTTCGCCAACAGCGATATGGCCGATCTGGCCTCGAAGCTCGACGAGGCCAAGGCCGCCGGCTGTCGCCGCATCCTCATCGCCACCGACGGTGTCTTCTCGATGGACGGCTACCTGGCCAACCTGAAGGACATCTGCGACCTGGCGGATCGGTACGGGGCCATGGTGATGGTCGACGACTCCCATGCGGTCGGCTTCGTGGGCGAGGGGGGGCGCGGCACCCACGAGGCGTGTGGTGTGCTCGGGCGCATCGATGTGATCACCGGCACCCTTGGCAAGGCCCTCGGGGGGGCCTCGGGCGGCTATACCTCCGGGCGAAGGGAGATCGTGGAGTGGTTGCGGCAACGCTCGCGGCCCTACCTCTTCTCCAACACCCTGGCGCCGGTCATCGCCGCCACCTCGATCCGCGTGCTCGACCTGCTCGAGTCCTCCGGCGAGCTCAGGGATAAGCTCCGCCGCAACAGCCGGCACTTCCGCGCCGGTATGGAGTCCCTGGGCTTCCGGCTCTTGCCCGGCAGCCATCCGATCATCCCGGTGATGCTCGGCGACGCCAAGGTGGCCAGCGAGATGGCCGATCGACTGCTCGAGGAGGGCATCTACGTCATCGGCTTCAGCTTCCCGGTCGTCCCCCGCGGCCAGGCGCGCATCCGCACCCAGATGTCGGCGGGCCACGAGCTCGAGCACCTCGAACGGGCGGTCGCCGCCTTCGCCAAGGTGGGGCGCGCGATGGGCGTGATCTCATGAAGTCCCTCGTCAAAGCGAAGCCCGAGCCGGGCATCTGGATGGAGGACGTCCCGGAGCCGGAGCTCGGTCCCAACGACGTGCTCATCAAGATCTCGAAGACCGCCATCTGCGGCACGGACATCCACATCTACAACTGGGACGAGTGGGCCCGCGCCACCATCCCGGTGCCCATGACGGTGGGGCACGAGTTCTCCGGCCATATCGTCGAGGTGGGAAGCCACGTGGCCGGCTTCAAGGCAGGGGATCGGGTCTCTGGCGAGGGCCACGTCACCTGCGGCCACTGCCGCAATTGCCGAGCGGGCAAGCGCCACCTCTGCCGCAATACCCAGGGGGTGGGGGTGAACCGGCCCGGCTGCTTCGCGGAGTACCTGAGCCTCCCGGCCTCCAACGCCTTCCGGCTGCCCGCCTCGATCACCGACGACGTGGCGGCCTTCCTCGATCCCCTCGGCAACGCCGCCCACACGGCGCTCTCCTTCGACATGGTGGGCGAGGACGTGTTGATCACCGGCGCCGGGCCCACCGGCCTGATGGCCTGTGCCATCGCCCGCCACGTAGGGGCCCGCTACATCGTGGTCACGGACATCAACGACTTCCGGCTCAACCTGGCGCGCCGCATGGGCGCGAGCCGCGTGATGAACCCACAGCGCGAGAAGCTCCGGGACATCATGGAGGAGCTAGGCATGACCGAGGGCTTCGACGTGGGCCTCGAGATGAGCGGCGCTGCCAAGGCCCTCCGCGCGATGCTCGACGTGATGAACCACGGGGGCCACGTCGCGATCCTCGGCATCCCGCCCGGGGAGGTGGCCATCGACTGGAGCCAGGTGATCTTCAAGGGCCTCGAGCTCAAGGGCATCTACGGCCGCGAGATGTTCGAGACCTGGTTCAAGATGAGCTCGATGCTCCAGAGCGGCCTCGACGTCACCCCCTGCCTGACCCACCACATGCACGTGGATCAGTTCCAGGAGGGCTTCGATGTGATGCGCTCCGGCAAGAGC
>CAZEHU010000629.1:0-2829 GCA_964511605.1 uncultured Myxococcales bacterium | reverse complement strand
GATGGCGCCCACGCCGGTCCAGCCGGCGACGTTGTAGATGAGGTCGATGTCGCCCTGCAGGCGCTCATCGCTGGCGTTGCCGGGGCACTTCCAGAACTGGCCGGTCGAGGCCGCCGATGCACCCGGTCCGGTGCCGCCGCTGCCCGCGGGGGGCTTCGCCGAGGGGCTCGGCGAAGCCCGCGCCCTGGCGAGGTACCAGGAGCGTCCGGTCTTCGTGCACTTCACCGCGGCCTGGTGCGAGCCCTGCCGCCAGCTCGAGGCGGAGGTCTACCCGGCGCCGGAGGTGCGAGATCGCCTCGCACGCTTCGTGCGAGCCCGGGTGGACGTGGAGAGCGACAAGGGCCGCGCAGCCTGGTTGGCCTACTCCCTGAACATGCTGCCGACCCTCTCATTTTTCGATCCAGCGATGGAGGAGGTGCGGGAGCTGAGGCTCGAGGGGGCCCTCGAGCCCGAGGCCCTCACCGAGGCCCTCGACCGCGCGATCGCTCGCCTCGCCCCCCCGCCGATCTCCGTCCGAGAGCGCAACGCCTTGCGCAAGCTGGCCCGGGGAGAGCCGCTCGGGCCTCCGCCCTCGCCCCACGCGCCGCTGCCGATGCGCACAGCGGATCGGCCGCTCGAGGTGCCTCAGACCCCGACGAGCAACGAGCCGAGGCCCCCCGGCCCGATCGGCGCCACGCCGCCGCCCGCGAGGGGACGCTCCGGGTGGTGGTGGGCCTTGCCCGGCGGGCTCGTGGTGGGGGCCTTGGCGCTCCTGATCAGGCGCCGCGGAGGAGGAGCATCTCCTCCTTGAGCGGACCCTCCATCAGGAGGGGCAGGAGGCGCTCGACCGCGGCGCGGCAGCGCTCTCGCTCCCCGGCCTGGGCCAGAGCGCGGACGTAGACCTCGAGGAGCTCGGGCTCCTCGCCCCCCTCCTCGAGGCCCGCCTCGGCCGCCTCGAGCGCGGACCGCGCGTCGTCGAGACCGAAGAGGTGGGCCCGAGCCTCCCGGAGCCGCGCGCCGGCGGCGGCGCGACCGCTCTGTCGCTCCGCCTGGGTCCGCGAGAGGGCAGCGACCTGATGCCAGGCATCCCTCGCCGCCTCCAGATCGCCCACCTGCTCCGCGAGGAGGCGTGCTCGCTCCTCGATGAGTCGCAGCACGTCGGCCCCATCGAAGCTCAGCTCTGCGAGGGTCTCGAGGGTGCCGGCGAGGGCGGCCCAGCGATGCTCCTCCCGCTCGAGCTCCGCCTTGAGCTCGAGGGCCTCGACCCACTCGGGATCGTGCGCGAGCACCTGGGTCAGGAGGGCCTGGCGGCGGGCGGCGTCGCGGGTGGAGCGGGCCTCCTCGAGCAGGGACTCCACCCGATCGGCCTCGAGGAGACGCTCCTCGACCGTGGCGGGCAGGCCGCCCGCCGCGGGAGGCGGCGGTGCGGGCTCTTCCGCCCTCGTAGCCGCCGCCGCCAGGACGTCCCGGAGCTCCCGGGCCGGCACGTGAGCGGGGGCCTGGGAGAGGACGTCCTCGAGCAGCGTGAGGGCGCCGGAGACATCGCCGCCGTCCGCGAGGCTCAGCGCCTCACGCCAGCCTCGCTTCGGGGCCGGGAGGCCCGCACGCTCGAGGAGCGCCCGGGCCCGGGCATCCTCCCGGGCCCCGGGCGGGGGCAGGCGAGCGAGCACCGCGCGCGCCTCACCGGGCGCTCCCTCGAGATCGAGCAGCAGCTCGGCGAGGCGGAGCGCGGCTTCCCGCCGGCGGCCCTCCTCGGGGTGGACCGCCACCAGGCGGCGGAGCACCGGGATCAGCGGCCGCAGCTCGCCCTCGGCCTCCAGGGCCTGGCCGAGGAGCTCGAGCGCGTCGAGCCTCCGGGGCGCGAGGGCGATGGCCTGCTCGAGGGCCGCCCGGGCCGTGGAGGCGTCCGCCAGCTCGTCGAGGGCCACGCGACCCATGCGGGTGTAGAGGCGCACACGATCCATCGGATCCGAGGCCCCCTCGATCACCTCCCTGCAGAGCTCCTGGTGGCGGGGCCACATGCCGAAGCGGGCGTACAGCGAGAGCAGCCGATCGGCCACCTCTCGATCGGTGGGGGCGGCCTCGAGGGCGGCCTCCCAAGGAGCGATGGCATCCGCCTCGAGGCCGAGGCCCTCGAAGAGGCGGGCGACGGCCCGCTCGAGCCGGGCTCGTGTGGCGGAGGTCCCCGCGCGCTCGGCGGCCCCGCGAATGCGGAGGAGGAGGCGCTCGCGTACCTCGACGGCGGGGGCGGCGGCCTCGAGCAGATCGAGGGCCTCCTGATCGCCCGGATCCCGCTCGAGCACGGCCAGCGCGCTCTGGGCTGCCGGCTCCGCCTGCCCGCGGGCGAGGCGGGCGCGGGCCAGCACACAGGCGGCGCGGCTCCAATGCTCCGAGCGAGGACCCACCGACTCCGCGAAGCGCACGGCGAGCTCGGGATCCCCGGCCTCCAGGGCCAAGCGCGCGAGGCCGAGCGTGGTCCCGCTGTCGAGGCCGCTGGCCTCCGAGGCGCGCCACAGCACGCGGCGCGCGCGTCCGGGCTCGTCGAGGGCCTCGAGGCAGAGATGGGCGAGGCGCTCGACGATGCGGGACAAGGGCCCGACCGCCTTCGGGGGCACGATGCGGAGGGCGGCCTCGAGCAGCCGCACCGCCTCCCGGGGCCGGTCCTCGGCCACCTCTACATCGGCGAGGGCGAGGCGGGCGTCGGCGTCGTGGGGCGCGGACTCCAGCACCACCTTGAGGAAGACGCGGGCCTGCTCGGTCTCGCCGCGGCCGGTGGCGTGGCGGGCGAGCCGGATGCCCGCCTCGCGGGTGCGCTCGGGGCTCCGTGCGCTGAAGAGCAGGCGCTTGTAC
>CAZEHU010000628.1:0-2837 GCA_964511605.1 uncultured Myxococcales bacterium | reverse complement strand
CTCCCGCGTACAGGGTGTTGTCGACCGCCTCGTCGACGGCGCAGCCCGCGCTGGCGCCCCCGTCAAGGAGCGTCTCGAGCGCGCCTTCGTCGAGGCCGCGAGCGTGCCCGCGATGAGCCACGGCATGGCGCGCCTGGCCGACCTCGCGGCCCCCGGCCCCCTCCTCCGGGCCTGCCTCCGGGGCTACATCAAGGCCTACGATGTGGACATGGAGGATGTAGCCAAGCCCCTCGAGGCCTTCCGCACCTTCGACGAGTTCTTCACCCGCGCGCTCCGGCCCGGGGCTCGGCCGCTCGACCCCGATCCGGACGTCGTCGTCTCGTGCGCGGACGCCCGCCTCGCGGCCTTCGGCCCCGTGCCCGCCTCCGGACAGATCGACCAGATCAAGGGCACCCGCTACAGCCTGGGCGGCCTCCTGGGCGACGAGGAGGATGCGGCCCGCTTCCGTGAGGGCCAGTTCGCGACGCTCTACCTGAGCCCGCGTGACTACCACCGGGTCCACTTCCCGGTCAGCGGTTCGATCACGGCCTGGCGGCACCTGCCGGGACGTCGCTACCCGGTCAACGACCTCGCGGTCCGACACGTGCCGGGACTCTTCGCGATCAACGAGCGGGTGGTGGTCTTCGTGGACAGCGAGCGCCACGGACCGATGGCCCTGGTGATGGTCGCCGCGGCGAACGTCAGCCGGATCACCCTGTCCTTCACGTCTGACGGCGGCCCCTGGGCCTCTCGGAGCGCCAGCACCTACCACCCGCCCGAGCCCATCGCGATCGAGCGCGGCGACGAGCTCGGCCGCTTCCACCTCGGCTCGACGGTGGTGGTGCTCAGCGCCGATCGCAGGCTGGAGGCGGCGGGCGTGCTGGGGGGCGAGCACCTCTCGATGGGCCGCCCGCTCTGGCGCAGGCGGGCGGGGGGCTCCTAGGAGCCCTCCCCTCCGCCCTCGACGGGCGGCGGCTCCTCGAGGGCGATCAGCCCCGCCTGGCGGATGAACTGGCGATCGGGGCTCAGCACGTCGAAGAGGCCCTCGACGGCAAGCTCCGCGCCCACCTGCGCGGTGCCGACCGCCGTCGCCTCCGAGCCTGCCACCAGAAGGCGCGGGCCCTCGGCGGTGTCCGCGAGGAAGAGGTGGGGCGGGCGCGGGCAGAAGGGGGCCTCCGGCGGCGTTGTGCCCTCCGGTGCGTCCGGCGACGGCGGGGGCGCCTTCGGGCAGAGCTTCACCTCCACCACCTGCCCCTTGACCCTGACGCTCTGTCCGTGGCGCTTGGGGCCCGCCTGCAAGAGGCCCTCCACGGTCCAGCTCCCGTCCTTGTGGGTCCGCCGGATCTCCTTCTCGCGCAGCGACGGCGTCGGCGGCAGGTTGACCGCGACGCTCGAGCGCTTCGAGGGCTCACGCGCCGCCTTGGACTCGCAGGCCACGAGGGCCAGGGCCACAGAGCCCAGCAAGAGCGCGGGCATCAGGACGCTAGGGAAACTCAAAGCTCGGCTCCTGCTTGAAGACGTGCTGGCGCCCGGGCCAGGTGACGATGGAGAGGGCGTTGGGGATGACGTAGACGTCCATCGCGCCCACGCTGACCACCTCGGAGCCGACCCGCGCGGAGCCGCTGACCACGTTCCAGCCGAGCGGGATGTCCAAGGCGGCATAGCGCCCGAGATCGTTGGTCGTGAGGCGCTCGACGAGGGGCACGGTGTCCTTCTCCAGGTTGTTGAAGTACGCCACCTTCACCGCGGGTCGAGCGAGGGCGATGCTCACCTCGTTGACCGGCCAGCTATCGCGCTCCCCGGGAATGCGACAGTCCCGGACGCGGCCACCGACGACCCCGTGATCCTCGGGCACGTCCGCGAGGCCCACCGTATTCGGGGTGATGTGCCACTGGCCGTCGGAGACCATCGTGGCGTCGTAGCGGTAGGCCCCGTCCACGACCCGATCCGCGAAGAGCCAGACGTTGAAGTGGTAGGTATCGTGCCAATTGTCCTGCTGAAACCTGGAGAGCTGCGGCGAGGGCCTCGAGCGGATCACCAGGGGCGTGTTCGTCGGCACCCCTTCGATGCTGTAGAAGCCGAACTGGCGCTGGCAGGCCCCGACGATGCTGCTCTCCTCGACGCACTCGTAGCCCATGGGGCACTCATCGACCTCCGAGGTGTGATCGCACTCGATGTCGCCGACCTCGTCCACCGGGGTCGTCGTGGTGGAGCCGAGGGGCTCTCCGTAGGCGCGGTAGCACTCCTGGAGCGCGTCTTCGTCGGTCTGGACCTCGCAGGCGCCAGGATCCCAGGTATCGGAGTCGAACACCTCCACGATGATGTCGTGGGTGACGAGCCCGCTGCCGAAGCGGGTCACGGCGCCCCAGAGGATCACCTCGTCTGGGCCCTCCGGAGCCTCGGCCGGGCTGTCCGCGCAGACGAGGTGGGGCGGCTCGGCGGTGGGCTTGTTGGTGAGATCGGTCACGAAGCTCTCGGAGCCGGGCGGAGGATCGTCCACGCAGACCCCGCTCTGGCAGCTCTCGGCTCCGCAATCCTCCTGTCCTTCACACGCATTGGGCAGCGGCTCCTCCTTGGGCTCCGTGGCCGGATCCGGCTCCCCGCCCTCCGCGCCGTCGGGCTCGGCCGTGGCCCCGTCCCCCTCAGGCGCGGCGCCGTCCGACTCGGCCGCGACGTCCGGCTCCGCGGCCGAGCCGCCGGCGAGGGTATCCTCCTCCGGCGGATCCGGGGTCTTCAGCCCGCCCGAGCCCGAGCTGCACGCCACCAGGAGGCCCAGGGCGATCAGCGGACCTGCCGCTGCCGGAATCGGCCCTCTCATCGTCGCTCCTCCCCGGCGCCCGTGGCGCCGGCGACCACCT
>CAZEHU010000627.1:0-2843 GCA_964511605.1 uncultured Myxococcales bacterium | reverse complement strand
GGCCAGCGCCGCGGCGTGGCGCGACAAGGAGGCCGGACGCGCGATGAGCGCGGTCTCGTCGGAGTCCGGCACGGGCGGAGGGGAGGGCGGGCGAGGAGAGGCGGCCGGGCCCGCGGCGCTGTGACTGCCGGTCGAGGGCGCGACTCCGGCCGCGGCTCGTACGGCCGCGCTGATCCGCGGCTTGGGCACCGAGGCCGCGAAGGCCGCCGCGGGCAGCATCGCTGTCTCCGCCGCCACATCGTGGGGCGCCGACCCGTGGATGACAGGCGGGAGGTCCTCGTCGGGCGGGGGGCCCGGCGGACTGGGCATCGCGCCGTGATCGGTCGTCCGCGCCAGCTCCGCCTCGATGCGCCCCTGGACGGCACGCTCGGCCGCCATCTGGTCGTGCGAAGAGCGCTGCATCGTCGCTTCGTCCGCCCCGTCCAACGTGCCGGTGCCCGGGTGGGCGTGGCGGCGGTCGGTGGCCTCGTCCATCGCCTCGCCAAGGGTCGGCGGCAGGCTGGTCCACGAGGGGCGCTTGCGCGGCCCGGCCCGGGGGCCCACCGGCTCGCCGATGAGCTCCTCCTCGTCGATGCGGCCGTCGAGGAACTCCACCACCCGCCCCGCGGGCGCCGGGCGCCGGCCGGGGTTCTTCTCGAGCAGCCGCGTGACGAGCCACGTCAGCTTCTGGCCGAGGGTCCCGTAGCGCTCGAGCCCCGTCAGCGGCGGCGGATCGTCGTGCACGTGCTTCATGACGATGCTGATCGGGTTCTCGCCCACGAAGGGCGGACGGCCGCTGAGCATCTCGTACATCAGGACCCCGACCGAGTAGAGGTCCGCGCGGCCGTCCACGTCCTGCCCCAGCGCCTGCTCCGGCGAGAGGTAGCGCGGTGTGCCGCAGATGAACCCGGTCTGGGTCAGGTTCGCCGCCTCCTCGGAGGGGCCGATGGCCTTGGCGATGCCGAAGTCGAGCACCTTCACGAAGTCGTGCTCGCCGTAGATATCGCAGATGAAGATATTCTCGGGCTTCAGATCGCGATGCACCAACCCGAGCTGATGGGCCTCCGCGAGGCTCTTGAACATCTGCCGGGAAAGGTGCACCACCTGCGCCGGCTGGAGCACCCCACGCTGGGCGATGAGGTCGCCGAGGGTGTAGCCCCGAAGGAACTCCATCGCCATGAAGAGGCGGCCGTCGGGGCTCTTTCCGTAGTCGTAGACCCGGATGCTGTTGGGGTGGTTCAGGCGCGAGCTGGTGCGCGCCTCCTGCTCGAAGCGCTGGACCTGCTTGTCGTCCTGGCAGAGCTTTCGGTGGATGACCTTGAGGGCCACCTCGCGATCCATGCCGAGCTGCGAGGCCTTGAACACCGCACCCATGCCACCGCGACCCACGTACTCGAGGATGCGGTAGCGATCCGACCAGGTACGGCCGATCAGATCCTGGATGTCGTCATGGGCTGGGCGCACGAAGGCTCCATCGCGCCGCGAATGCGGGGCCTGCCGATTCTACCGGCGCCTGGAAACGAAGCAAACTCACGGTGGAACCGGGACTTGGGCTGTGAGACCCGGCCAACGTCCGGGGCCCTGCCGCTCATCCCCTCTGCCGCGCCCGTCAGAGCCTCGCCCAGGTGACCCACAGATCCCCGGCGAGGGTGCGCGCGTCTGGGTCGTCGCCCCGCGAGCGGCGGCGGATGGCGTCGTTGATGATGACCCCATCGCTCTCGTCGCGCCTCACACGCGGGCGCTCGGGATCCATACGGAAGCGGCGTACCTGGCCGTGGAGCTCCGCGATGCAGACGATGACACCGCTCGGCTCCACCCGCTCGACCACGGCCACGGTCGTGACCCCACGGTCGACGCGACCGTCGCCGTCCAGGTCATCGACGCCCTTCAGGAAAGCCAGGTCCCCAGCCTCTGGACGGTCGTCGAAGGTGGCGCCCTGGGCCTCGAGGGCCCGGAGCAGGGTGGCCGCGAAGCGCGCCCGAGGCGCCTTCAGATCGAGGTCGATAGCGGCGACCGTCAGGATGTGGCTCATCCACCCCCGGGCGTCGAAGCCATCCTCCAGCCCGACGGTGCGCTGGGCCCCAGCGAGCACCTCGCCGCGCCGGGAGCCATCGCCGAGGAGCGGCCGGCCGCTCTTGGCGGCCTCCGAGCGGGCATCCCGATCGCGGGAGCCGGCCTGGATCGACGTGAGCATCGGCGCCCGCTGGCTCTTCTTGGCCCTCGAGGGTCGCTTCGTGGGCCTCTTCGTGGCCTTCTTGGTGGTCCTCTTGTTGCTCCTCTTGGCCTTCGGCGGTGCCCTCTTCGTCGTCCTCTTCGGGCGCTTCTTGGCGCTCGGCCGAGCCCTCCTGGCCTCCTTGGCGCCGCTCCTCGCAGCCCGCCGGGCCTTCGAGGCCTCGCGCTTCCGGATCTGCTGGACCGCAGCCACATTCGCCAGGCGCCCCGGCGAGCGCCAGGGCGCCACCCCCCCGATACCGTCGTTGAACCAGACGGTGTCAAGGTCGTACAGGGGCGTGGGACCGACGGCTTGCGGCAAGCTGACGCAGCCACCGGTCACCACGAGGGCACCGAGGACGGCGCCGAGGAGGGCACCCCAGGGGGCCGCGCCCGTGAGGGGGCCTGCCATGGGAGTCGAGTGGGAGGGCGAACGCATGGGGGTCTCAGTCTCCTCGGCGTTCTTGGAAGACGCAAAAACCCTGGGCTCTATTCGCCGGGGCGCGCCGCGGCCCCCGGGGGCCCCTCCCCCCTCTCTGTCGATTGACACGAGCCCGGGGTACGCCAATCATCGGCGCCCAACCGAACCGCCCCCGCCCCCCCACAGACCACGGCACGGAGGCAGCATGCGCCTACGCACCCTGACTCGTACC
>CAZEHU010000626.1:0-2851 GCA_964511605.1 uncultured Myxococcales bacterium | reverse complement strand
CCGATCGAGGAAGGCCCGCGTAGCCTGACCGATGGTATCGCCGGTCATGAACGCGAGGCGTCCCAGCATCTCGGGCCAGCGCCGCTCGAGGATCTCGTAGAAGTCGGCCCCGGTCATGCCCGAGGGCATGCGGAAGTCGGTGAGGATACCGTCGAAGGGCTCGATCTCGAGGAGCTGGACGGCCTCCTCCACGGTCTCGGCGCAGATCACCTCGACGTCCCTGGACAGGGCCTCCGTCGCGAGCATGAGGATCGCCTGCTCGTCGTCCACCACGAGGAGGCGCGGGAGGCGGGCCGTGCCCTCTCGCGGTTTGGGGATCGGCCGATCCGGATCCGCGGCCTGCAGGGCCGCCTCCACGTCGCTGACCACGTCCGGGCTGCCGGCCTCCGGCAGGCTGACCACCAGCCGAGCGCCGCCGCCGGGGAGGTTCGAGGCGTTCAGCTCGCCTCGATGCTCGCGGACGATACCGTAGCAGATGCTCAGGCCCAGCCCGGTGCCCTGGCCGATGGGCTTGGTCGTATAGAAAGGATCGAGGGCGCGCGCCGGCTCCACCATGCCCGGGCCCGTGTCGATGACCTCGATGTGCTGTCGGCCCTGCGCGCCCCAGAGGTGGACGCGAATGAGCCGCTCCCCCTCGCTGAGCTCCACCGCGTCGAAGGCGTTGTCGAGGATGTTGGTCACCACCTGGCACAAGGCGTGGGGCGAACCCTCGACAGGCTGCAGGCCGGCCGCCACGTCCAGCGCGACGCGCGCGCCGGTGTCGAGGCGCGGCTCGGTGGCCGCTAGGGCCTCGCGCACCACGTGGGCGAGGTGGACGGCCTCCGGGCGCGTGCGCTCGTGGTGGGCGAACTTCAGGAGATCCTCGACGATACGGCCGCAGCGGCGGGCGTGGTGGAGGATCTGCTCGAGGGAGGCCCGGTGGCGCGCCGGCAGGCCCGACGCGTCGGTGAGGAGCTCGGAGTAGCCGATCACCACCGTCAGCGGGTTGTTGAGCTCATGGGCGATGCCGGCGACGAATTGGCCGACCGTGCTCAGCTTCTCCGCCTGGCGGATGCGGCGGGTCATCGCCTCGCGCTCCGCCTCTTCGGCGATCTCCTGGCTGCGATCGCGGGCGATGACCACGTAGCCCGTGGTGGCGCCTTGCCCGTCCCGGATCGGGGTCGCGAGCACCCGCGCCGGCACGACGCCCGTCTCCCCGATCAGGTCGACATCGGCGGCCTCCCGGGCCGGCTCGTCCGCCGCCGCCCGGAGCTGGGCCTCGATGATGGCGCGCGTGGAGGGCGCGACCACCTCGACGAAGGGCCGCGCCTCGAGGTCGAGCTCCCCCAGCATCTGCTGGAGCGGCCTGTTGACGTGCAGCGGCCGACCCTCGGGATCGAGGAGCGCCATGCCCAGGTTCGTTCGCTCCACGATGGTACGGTAGACCTCCTCGGAGGCCTGCACCCGGCCGAAGAGGCGGACGTTCTCCAGCAAGACGGCTCCGTGCACGCCCAGCCGGCGGAGGTACTCCAGCTCCGCGGAGCTGAGCGGCGAGTCGGCGGGCGGCGCCACGAGCATCACGCCCGAGGGGCTGCCCGTGCGCGCGGACAGGGGCACCACCGTGACGGTCTCGATAGGCTCCGAGAGGCCCTCTTGGAGCTCGAAGCGCGCGGCGGGATAGGCGCGAGGGCCGCCGCTCCGGAGGGTCTGGCCGATCGGGCCGCGGCTCCAGCTCAGGGTGGCAGGGAGGAGTCCCCCGGGCAGGTCCTTGTGGGCGCCGATGGTGACCGAGTCGCTGTGCTCCTCGCGCAGGGCGGCGGCGACCCGGGCGGGGCGGTCGATCCCCTCGAGCGCAGCGGCGACCAGCACGCGCAGGGTCTCGGGCACGGTGCTCTGGCCGAGCAGGAGGCGCCGATCGAGGCGCTCGAGGATCTCCAGCTCCCGGAGCGCGGCGTGTCCGTCCGGGGCCAGCTCGTTGAGGAAGCTCTCGACGAGCTCCTCGGCCGTGACCGCGTGCACCCGGCTGTGGCTCACGCGCTCGGGCGTGGGCCGGGCCTGCGGGGGCGGAGTCTGGGGATCGCGACGGTGAGCCATGCGTACAGTAGGAGAATCAACGGGGCGACCCACCATCCGGGGATGTCCTCGGACAGCAGGATGTAGTCGTAGAGCCCATGGTAGACGAAGGAGAGCACGAGGCTCGCAACCAGCCACACCGGCCCTGTGACGGGACGGGTCGCCGCCAGGTAGAGGCCGACCCCCCAGAAGCTCGAGAAGAGCACGTGGTTGAAGGGCAAGGTGAGCGCCCGATGCCACACGATCGCGTCCAGCTCGAGCATCGCGTAGAAGTTCTCGACGGTCGCGAAGCCGAGAGCCGCGGCGCAGCAGAATACGAGGGCGCCGGAGGTGGTGTCGATCGCCCCCTTGAGGATGCGCAAGGTCGCCCACGCCACCACGAACTTGCTCATCTCCTCGATGGGGCCGATAGCGAAGAGGGTGTAGGCGAACTTCTCGAGCTCGCTGACCGAGTCGATGGTGGCGAGCTGCTCGTAGAACGGGCTGAGCTCGAGGATCTCGAAGAGGATCCACGCGATGGGTCCAGCCACGACGCCGGAGGCGAAGAAGATGATGACCGGCGCGAGGCGGCGCTCGCCGAACCACGCTTTGTGGCTCCAGTAGGCCAGCCATGCGAGGGAGGGCAGGAAGCAGGCCAGCGCGATCTGCACCGCTGGATGGGTGAGGAAGTGCGGCACGGTCTCAGCGCAGGGCCCACAGCTCGGGGGCCTTCGCGAGCAGCCCGAAGATGCCGCCGGTGTGGACGAACAGAGGCCGCCGTCCCAGACGCTCGGGAGCGCGACACGCGAGCTCGAGCAGG
>CAZEHU010000625.1:0-2852 GCA_964511605.1 uncultured Myxococcales bacterium | reverse complement strand
CGAGCCAGTCGATGAAGATGTCCTCCGGGGTCACGAGACTGTAGTCCCAGGCGGGCCCGTGGGCGCCGGGGGGGAGGGGCTCGTCGCGGCGCTCGAGCAGGGGGTGGGAGAGGGCGCCGAACAGGGGGCCGTGGGGGCGTGGCGAGAAGAGCTGGAGGCTCTTGCGAGCGCGGGTGAGGGCCACGTAGAGGAGCCGCCGATCCTCGGACGGGTCGGTCCGCCACCCGCCCGCCGCGCCGCCCGCGTGGGGGGGCGCGCGCGGTGGGCCGGTGGGGCCAGGGTCCATGACGAGGACGTGGTCGAACTCGAGCCCCTTCGCGCCGTGCATCGTGCCGAGGTGCACGCCCGCGTGGATCCTCCGCGCCCGCCGCTCGAGGCGGACCCAGAGCTCGAGGTCGTAGCGCCAGCGTTCCCGGCGGTGGGTGCGGCCGAGGTGAGGCTCGAGCCAGCCGCCGAGGGCCTCGGCCCAGACGCTCTGGCCGAGGTCGGTGATGGCTTCTGCCACGCTCGCCGCCCCGATGCGCTCCGGCCCCGCCTCCAACAAGGCGCGCAGCCGAACGACCTCGCGGACCCGGTGGAGGGGCAGGCTGCTCTGCCCGGGCAGCGGCCAGGAGAACCGCACCCCCTGCGCCTCGGCGGCCGCACGGAGGAGGTAGAGCCCACCCCGGCGGTTGCGCGCGAGCACAGCGATGCTCTCCGGCGCCACGCCCTCGCCCAAGAGGTCCCGGACCCGGCCCATGGCCAGCCAGGCCGCGTCGTCCGCGCTCTCACCGCGGATCCAGGGGATCCTCCCACGCAGGACAGGGTGCGCGTAGGCCCAGGGCCCCATGGGCGGGTCGGAGCGGCGCGCCTCGTCCACCACCAGCGTCTGGCCCGCCTTCAGGCGATCGGGCAACCCCACAACCAGCCCCTGGGCCAGCTCGAGGACGGCCGCCGGGTTCCGGTAGTCGTGAGGGACGACCACGCGCTTCGCCCCGTAGTCCTCCTCGAAGCGCCGGATGAACTCGGCCTTCGCGCCCTCGAAGCCGAAGATCGCCTGATCGTCGTCCCCTACGGCGAAGACCCGCAGCTTCCGCTGCCCTTCCCCCATGCTCCGCCCGATGAGGGCGCTCAGGAGGTCGTACTTCGCCTCGTCGAGGTCCTGATACTCGTCGACGAAGACGTAACCGTAGCCTCGCAGGAGCGCGTCTCGCTGCCGGCTCTGCTCGCCCTCTTCGAGGGAGCGACCCAGGAGGAGCTCGGTCGCCTTCGGGATGCACTCGTCGATCGTGAGCTCGCCCTCGAAGAGGCGGCGGGCGCCGACCATCGCCAGGGCGACGCCGTGGAGCGTTCGGATCGTGACGCCCCAGGCATCATCCCCCACCAGCTCACGCAGGCGCCGCTCGAGGTCGAGCGCGTTCGCCCGCGTGTAGCAGACCACCAGGATCTGCCTGGGCCTCACGCGCTGGCAGCGAAGGAGCCACGCCACCCGGTGGACCAGGATGCGGGTCTTCCCGCTTCCGGGGCCCGCCAGCACGAGGTAGTTCCGACGCGGATCCGCCGTGACGATGCGCTCTTGGACCGTATCGCGGAGCGAGGTGACGAGGGCCTCGTAGCTCTCCGGCGTCGTCGGCCTCTCGAGAGAGGTCTGCTCGCCGGGGAACCAACGCGGGACGAAGGTCTCCAGCGGTAGCGCGAACCAGTCCGCCCGGAGACGCTCCCCCTCCGCGGGATCGGCCAGCATACGCTTGGCCCAGCCGTCCATGACGTGGACCCGCAGCACCCTCAGGCTCTCGTGGGACTGGAGGGCGCGCCGCACGAGGTCGGCGTCCTCCCCGCGGAGCCCGGGCGCGGCGTCTCGACGCTCGAGGCGCATGGCGGACAGGAACACAGCGAGGCCGCTGTGGACGGTGAGGATCTCGAGGTCGTCCATCCACGCGATCGCCGCCACCGTCGCCTCGCTGGGCCGCTCGAGCGTGGCGCAGAGGGTGAGGTCTGCCTCGACGAGCTCGGTCACCCGCTCGAGCTCCGTGGACACCTGCAGCCCACGTCCCTGAGAGCCATCGGCCAGGCCCTCGAGGCCCCGGAGCACGACGGAGGCCACCGCGTGCCGGCTCTTCACCTGCTCCCTCGTCGCCCCGAGGCTGCGCCCGAGCTCGAGCGTACCGGCCTCCTGCGAGAGGAGGCGGAACGCGGGCGCGACCCCCAGCTCCTCGCCCCGGCCCAGGGTGCTCCAGCTCCGGAGCAGGCGGATCACGTCCCGCACCGTGCAGGCCTCCGTGGACGTGCTCAGGCCCTCGGCCACGGGCCGCAGGTGGACGACCTCGCGGTCCTCGACTCCCACCTGCCCCTCCTCCTCCAGGAGCTCGAGGACCCTCAGCTCCCGCGCGGCCCACCGTGACAGGCGCCGCTCGCTCGAGACCCTGCCCCGGTCGAGCGAGACCGAGAAGGTCTGACCGGAGCTGAGGAGCCCGACCTCCACCATCTGCTGCAGGATCTCGAGGACGCGCTTGCCCCCCTCCGCGGGATCATGGAGGCCCAGATCCCGGCAGAGCTCCGCGATGTCCTCGGCCGACAGGGCATCGTCTGCGGCATCGTAGAGGCTCCTCAGGACCACCTTCCACTGGGCCTGCCGGAGCGGGATGAGTCCGAGGCCTTGGACCCTCTCCTCCGCAGCCCCGAGATCCTCGAGGAGCGGCCGCCCCGAGAAGACCCGGGTCACGTTCTCCGTGCGCTCGAGGACGCGCGCACGCTCGAGCCAATTCACCGCCGCTTTGATGCGGGTCTTCTCGGCGTCGCGAAGCTCCGGCGAGAGGTCGAAGTGGCCGCGCAGGGACTCCATCTGGAGGAGTCGCTCGGGCGTGACCACTCGG
>CAZEHU010000624.1:0-2853 GCA_964511605.1 uncultured Myxococcales bacterium | reverse complement strand
CGTCTCCGGCATCTCCCAACAAGACGAAGCTCGCCCAGAAGAAGGGGTCTCGCGCGCGCGCGCGAGGGCGGCGGCGCTTCCGCCGCGAGGCGGCCTCGGCGTCCGGGGCGAGGATGCCGCCCATCCCGCGCAGGATCGTCCCGACCTCGATCGCAGGATCCTGCATCAGGGCCAGGCGCGCGATCCTGAGGCTCTCCGCCCGTGGGCGTCCCTCCGCGAGCTCGCGATAGAAGACGTCCATCAAGCGGGCGGCGTGGCTATCCTCCACGGCCCACAGGGAGGCGAGCACGCTGGAGGCTCCGGCCTCGAGGAAAGCGTCGGTCAGCCCGCCCACCCCCTCGGAGTCGCGGGGGCTCTGCCCGGAGTCGCACGCACTGAGCACCACGAGATCCGCGTCGAGATCGAGCGAGAGGACCTCGTCGAGGCCCAGGATCCCGTCCTCCCCTTCGCCCGGCGACAGGAACAGGGCCGGCCGCGAGGCCCCTCCGGCGTCCGGCCCCGCGTAGCCGTGGGTGGCCAGATGGAGGATGCGGTAGCGGCTGAGCGCCAGGCGCTTGAGGGCCCCCTCGGTGGCGCGATCTCGCAGGAAGAGCGTGCCGGGACCGGCCGGGGCTCCCAGGTGGTGCTGGGCCAACCGGGCCTCCTCACCGCTCGCCGCGAGGCGTGGCAGGGCAATGGGAGCGCCGCCACCGTCGAGGGTGCCGTAGACCGGATCCGCGAAGGCGGCGAGGGGATGTCGGTCGGCTCGGGCCTCTCGCCGCCGTGCCTCCCGGTGGAGCCGGGCGACGTGGGCGATCGAGGGCGCATAGCTCAGGGTCCAGCGCTCGAGGGCCCAGCGCCCATCGGGCAGGACGAGGGCATCGAAGGGGACGAGCCGGAGGCCCTCGTGGGGAACGATCACGACCCGCTCGGTCGCCGCCAGGGTCTTCATGGCGGGCGCGAGCAGGAGGTCGAAGACCTCGCGGGCGACCCTCCGGCGCTTTCGCTCGTCCTTCCGTGTGGCGCGGGGCTCGTGCAGGAGCTGGTGCAGCTCTCGGGCCTGCTCGCCGAGGGCAGCGGAGCCGGGCAGCTCGAAGACCTCGAGGCCCGCGGTGGTCAGGGCGAACAGGCGGCTGCGCTCGGGGCCCAAGTGGTACTTGAGGATCACCACACCCGGCGCCACGCTCCTCCTGACCTCGAGGACCTCCGCCCGCACTGCCGGGCGCGGACCGCGGGAGCGCGGGCCGCCGCTCCGCTCCACCAGATCATCGAAGGCGGTGTGCACAGCGCGCTCCGCGGCCACCAGGGCCCGCCCCTCGGCCCCCGGGTCCCGTGACCGCCCCGTGAGCCATGCCTCCACGAGGGCATCCCACGTCGCGAGGCGCTCGGCCCTCAGCGGCTCCCGCTCGCTCCGGGGGTGGGCAAGGGTGTCCACTCGATCCGCCTCCTCGGACGCCCGCTGGAGCCAGGTTCGGGCCTCCCCGGCCTCTCCCCGGGCCAGGCTGAGGCGTCCGATGCGGCTCCAGTCGGTCCAGCCCCCACCGCTCCGCTCCACCACCGCGCGACGCCACCGCTCCTCCTCGGGATCCCCCTCAGCGCGGAGGTGATCCGCCAGGGCGCTCCACGCCTCGGACGTGGCCTCGCTGTCTCCCATCGCCTCGAAAGCCCGGGCCGCCGCGAGGAGGTGCGGACGAGCGAGGGCGGTGCTCTGGGCCAGCCGTCCTGCCTGCAGGTGGCTACGGGCCGCTCCGTGACGAGCGCCGAGGTCCTCCCAGACACGCGCAGCCTCCGCAAGCGCCCGCCGGGCGCTCGCCTCGTCGCCCTGCGTTCGGGCGAGGGCGCCCTCCCTCTCGAGGAGCCTCGCTTCGAGGGGACGCCGGCCGGTCCGCCGCGCCAACTCGAGGGCCTGCCTGCAGGTGCTCAGCGCCTCGTGCGGTCGCTCCATCGCCACGTGGGCGTCGATCAGGGCCGCGAGAGCCTCGGTCGCCGGACGGGCCAGCCCCGCCCCACTCAGCACGCGCGCCGCCCGCTCGAGGCGCTCCGTCGCGTCCACCAGATCCCCCGCCGCCAGGGCCACCTCGCCGCCGACGAGATCGGCCCGCGCGTAGCAGAGGCTGTCCGAGCAGCCCAGGCGCGCGCTCCGGGCCGCGCCGGCTGCGGCCTCGAGGCGTCCGGTCCGGAGGAGGAGCCTCGCGCGGGCCCGGTGCACGCGCCGCGAGCGGGCATCGTCGCGCACCGCCTCGGCCCACGTGGAGGCCTCGCGGTAGATCGACTCCGCCTGCCGGAGCTCGCCGCGGATGTGGGCCAGATCGCCGCGGGCCAGGAGGTTGTCGAGGAGGGCCGAGACCTCGGGGGTTCCGGCGAGCAGGCGGAGTCCGGCCGCGAGCATCTCATCTGCATCCGCCCAGCGGCCGAGGTCCGCGAGGGCGCGGCCCCGCAGGGTGAGGGCCTCGCTGTGGGAGGCGCGATCGCTGGGACGGGAGAGGGCCGCCCAGGTATCGAGGCCGCGCAGCACCTCCTCGTAGGCGCCGCCGTCGAACGCCTCCTGGAGGGCGGACAGGGGCGGGGGCCCCTGCAGGAGGATCAGGGTGGCCAGCGCGGTGGGCAGGGCGGCGCTCATCGGTGGCGCACCGCCAGGACGCGCACCTCCGCGTGGCGGGCCTCGAAGACCGCGAGGATGCGCTCCACGACGTCGGCCTCGTCGGCCCTCCGTCGATCGTGGCGGACCGCCCGGGTCCCTCCGAGGCCCCGGAGCACCAGCGGTGTACCCCGGCCGCTGCCGGCCTCGGCACGGGCGGCGCCGAGCTCGCTCCCGAGGCGCCGGAGGGCCTCCTCGAAGGTGGCGTCCGGCGCTCGGGCTCGTCCGTCGAGGCC
>CAZEHU010000623.1:0-2856 GCA_964511605.1 uncultured Myxococcales bacterium | reverse complement strand
CCGCAGGTGACGAGCTCCTCGTCACCTTCGAGACCTCCGAGCCCCTCGGAGAGCCTCCGACCGTGCTCCTAGGCACGATGCCCCTCGGGCTCGTGTCCACCGGAGGCCTGGGCTTCGAGGCCAGCCTCGTCGTCGGCCCGGAGATGGGCTCCGGGACGTGGCCGGTGACCATCACGATCGCTGATCCGGCAGGCAATACCACGGTGAACGAGGCCGGCATCGTCACGATCGACCTCGACCCCCCGCTGGTAGTGTGCACCCAGTCTCCCGTCGGCCTCGCGGGCCTCGGCTCGGTCCTCGCGCTCACGGTCTCCGCCACCGAGCCCCTCGAGGGCCCCCCGACCCTCACCTCCGACCTGGCCCTGTCGGAGACCGCCTCGGGTTTCTCCACGACGTGGATCGGCCAGGTGGACGGCACCCTCGGGGAGGACGCCTACCCCTGGTCCGTCGATGTGGTGGACCTGGCCGGCAACGCCGTCGCCGAGGCCTGCCTCGGGGTCTTCCTGATCGACGCCGTTCCACCCCAGCTCCTCGAGGTGCAGGCCAGCGCCACCTCCGGCTCCCCCGGCGGGGAGGTGAGCTGGACCCTCACCTTCTCCGAGCCCCTCGCGGGAGCCCCGCTCCTCACCCTCGGCGACCACGTCGCGTCGGCCGAGGAGACGGCCGAGGACGTGTGGACGGCCTCCCTGGTCCTGCCCGAGGTCCCGGGCGGGCCGCTGAACACCCTGCTCCAGTTCAGCGACGTGGCCGGCAACGATGTGGTCGAGAGCGCGGCGCTGGCGCCCTTCACGGTCCTGGAGTGAGCTGGCTCGGAGTGAGCTGGCTCTCTACGTGGCCGCCCCCAGGAAGCGCGAGAGATCGTGCAGCTCTTGGGGCTCGCCGAGGGCCACGAGGGTGCCCCCGGCCTTGAGCTTCATCGAGGCCGCCGGGTTGTAGACGTAGGGGCCGCGGCCGGAGCGCCTGAGGCCGATGATCACCGCCCCGGTCCGCCGCTCGAGGTCCGCGTCCGCCAGGGTGTGGCCCGCGATGGGGGAGCCGGGCTCGATGTCCACGGGCAAGACGAGCACCATACGATCCTGGTGGGCCAGGATGCCGTCGGCGAACTCGGCCAGCTCCGGGCGCAGCATCACGTCTCCGAGGCGCGCACCGCCGAGCACGGCGGGCACCACCACGTCCGCGGCGCCGACGGTCCGGAACTTCGAGGCGTCCCCGGGATCCTCGGCCCGGGCGACGATGCGCACCCCGGGCTGCAGGATGCGCGCCGCCAGGCAGGCGTACAGGTTGTCGCGCGCCTCCCCGAGGGCGGCGACGAAGCCGCGGGTCTCCGGGAGCCCGGCGTCGCGCAGCGTCTCGTCGCTCAGGGCATCGCCGACGAGGACACGCACCCCGTCGCCGAGTGCATGCCCGAGGCGCCCGGCCCGCTCCTCGTCCCGCTCGATCAGCACGACGCGCGCGCCGAGGCGACGCAGCTCCCTGGCGGCGTCGAGACCCACCGGACCGCCGCCTGCGACCACCACGGGGCGAGCGCCCTCGCTGACCGCCGCCGGGAGATCAGCCATGGGCCGCCTCGACGTCCTCGGAGGGGGAGGCCGGCGGCTCCGAGGGGGGCGGCGGGGGGAGCGGCGGGAGCTCGTCGTCGAGCTCGCTGCGCTCGACGCTCGATCCGAGGAGCATCGCCTCCGCGGGCTCGGGGATCGCCCGCGGGCCGCGGAGCCGCCGCCACCAGGGCGCCGGACCCAGGAGGCGGCGGAGCTTGCGCAGCTCCGGCGCGCGCCCGAGGGCCATCACCGAGCCGGTGGGGACCAGCGGGGAGTCCGGGGTCGGGTTGTAGCGAAAGGGACCGTCATCCATGTAGCGCAGGCCCAGCACTGTGCAACCCGTACGCTCCCCGAGCCGCGCCTCCTCGAGGGAGCCTCCGGCGACCTCGCTGCCTTCGGCGATCTCCACCTCGCAGAGGGTCAGCTTGTGGGCCGCGGAGTCGAGCATGGCATCGGCGAGCGCCACGGTCTCCGGGTGGAGCAGCACGGTGGCGAGGCGGGCGCCGCCCATCGCCGCGGGAGCGACCGTATCGTGGACCCCGACCTGCTCGAACTTGGCTACGCTCTCGGTGGAGCGGACCTTGGAGACCATACGCAGGGCCGAGTTCAGCTCTCGCGCGGTGACGCAGACGAGGACGTTGTCCCGATCGCCCGGAAGGGCGCTGACGAGGCCCTTGGCCCTCTCGATGCCGGCCATTCGCAAAACGCTGCCCTCGAAGGCATCCCCCACCACAAAGAGGAGGTCCTCGCCGAACTCTGGGATGATCGCCTCGATCCGGGCGGGATCCGCGTCGACCACGACGAAGGGAGCGCGCGCCTCCGACAGATCCCGTACCGCCTGCACGCCGGTGTAGCCGAGGCCGGCGACCACCACGTGGCCGCGCTGTCGATCGAGGCGGCCGAGCAAGCGACGCCGCCAGAAGCGGTAGACCAGATCGCCCTCCACCACCACGGCGGCCACCGCGGTGATGAAGTAGAGCATCGCGCCGCCGCCGAAGAGGACGAGCACCATCGTGAAGCCACGGAGGGCATCGGAGTCGATGGGGATGACCTCGGTGAAGCCCACCGTGGAGACGGTGATCACCGTCATGTACAGGGACTCCACCCAGGTGTGGGTACCCTCGGTCAGGGCGTCGAAGCCCCAGGTGCCCACCCCCAGGGTGAAGAACATGAGCATGGAGGCCCGGATGACCCGGATGTAGCGATCCCGCCGCTCCACCTCCGCCGCGATCGAGGCGATGGAGGCCCCGAGGCGCAGGCTGTTCAGGGGTCCGCGGGAGGGCTCGGGCATGGTGCGAGCCTACCTTCACTCGCACCT
>CAZEHU010000622.1:0-2864 GCA_964511605.1 uncultured Myxococcales bacterium | reverse complement strand
GGTCGCGCTCGTCGAGAAGGCCCTGCTCGGAGGAGACTGCCTGAGCTTCGGCTGTGTCCCCTCCAAGGCCCTGCTCGCTGCCGGCCACGCGGCCCACGCCGCGAGGGCCGGCGAGGCGTTCGGGGTCCGTATCAGCGATGTGCGCATCAACAGCGCCGTAGCGCTAGAGCGGATGCGCAGGATCCGGGCCGACATCGCCCCCCACGACGGCGCCTCCCGCCTCGCTGGGCTGGGCATCGACGTCTACCTGGGCCGCGGCCGCTTCCGCGGCCCCCGCACCGTCGGCGTCGGGGGGGCGCGCATCCGCTTCAAGCGCGCCATCGTCGCCACCGGCGCCCGCCCCTGGCTGCCGCCGATCGAGGGCCTCACCGAGGCCGGGCCCGACACCTCGGACACCCTCCTGTCCCGCACCCGAGCGCCGGAGCGCTTGATCGTGATCGGCGGCGGCCCCATCGGCTGCGAGCTGGCCCAGGCCTTCGCGCGCCTCGGCAGCGAGGTGACGATCGTCGAGCTCGGGCCGACCCTGCTCCTCCGCGAGGAGCCCGAAGCCGCGGCCCTCGTCGCCCAGCAGCTCGAGGCCGAGGGCCTCCGCCTCCTCCTCGCTCATCGCGCCACCTCGGCCCGCCGCGAGGGCGACGAGCGGATCCTGGTCGCCACCCCCCACCAGGGCGATCCCGTGGAGCTCCGCGCCGACGTCCTGATGGTCGCCGCCGGGCGTCGCCCCCACCTGGAGGGGCTCGGGCTCGAGGAGGCCGGGGTTCGGGTTCAGGGAAACCAGCTCGTCCTCGACGAGCGCCTCCGCACCACGAATCGCCGCATCTGGGCTGTCGGCGATGTGACGGGCCAGGCGGCCTTCACCCATGCCGCCGACGCGATGGCGCGCACCGTCCTGCGCAACGCCTTCTTCTTCGGACGCGGCCGGCTCGAAGAGCTGCTCATCCCGCGCGCCACCTACACCGATCCCGAGATCGCCCACGTCGGCGTGACGGCCGAGGAGGCCGGGGGTCGCCCAGGCTGGGCCGTGCTCACCGAGCGCTTCGATCACGTCGATCGCGCCCTCTGCGACGGGCGGAGCGAGGGCTACGCCCGCCTGATCGTCGACCGGAAGGGACGCTGCCGCGGCGCCACCGTCGTCGGCCAAGGCGCCGGCGACCTCCTCGGCGAAGCCTGCCTGGCCGTGCGCCTCCAGCTCGACGCCATGGAGCTCTCCTCGACCGTGCACCCCTATCCCACCCGCGCGGAGGTCTGGCGCAAGCTCGGCGATCAGCAGAGCCGCTCGCGGCTGACCACCCGCGCCCGATCGATCTTCGAGCGCTGGTTCCGGTGGTTGCGCTAGCGCCAGCCGCCCCGATCGGCCGCCTGGTGGTGATGGCGAAGGCGCCCGAGCCTGGGAGGGTCAAGACGCGGCTGGCCGCGGCCGTCGGGGACGCGCGGGCGGCGGAGATCGCACGCGCCTTCCTCGAGGACACCTGGTCGGTCGCCCGAGCCGTCGCGGACAGCGGCGTCGAGACGAGCCTGACGCTCGCGGGTCCTTCGGCCGGCCTCACGGAGCTCGAGGGAGCCAAGCCCATCGTGCCGCAGGGCGAGGGCGATCTCGGTCGCCGGATGGCTCGGCACCTGTCCGCGGGGGTGCGCGAGCGGGGACGCTGCGTCGTGGTGGGCACCGACGCCATCGGCCTCGATCCTGCCTGGCTGATCGAGGCCTTCCGGGCCCTCGCGGAGAGCGACGTGGTGGTGGGTCCGGCCGAGGATGGCGGCTTCTGGCTGCTCGGCTGGCGCGTCGACGACGAGGCCCTGCTCGACGACCTGCCCTGGTCCTCGCCCCAGACGCTGGCCGCCACCGTCGCTCGCTGCGAGTCCCGCGGCCTCCGGGTCGCTCGCCTCCAGACGTGGTTCGACGTCGACGAGGTCTCGGAGCTCGAGCGCCTCGCGGCCCTCCTGCGAGAAGGCAAGGTCTCCGCCCCCGCCACGCTCCGCGCGCTCGGCCTCCATGGGCCGAGCCTCATCGTGCCCACGCTCGACGAGGCCCGCCTGCTGCCCGAGCTCCTCGACCGACTCTGCGCGCTGCCCGGGGCCGGTCGCATCGTCGTAGCCGACGGCGGCAGCACGGACGGCACCCTGGAGCTCGCCCGCGATCGCCCGGGGGTCGTGGCGATCGCCGCTCCTCGTGGCCGGGCTCGCCAGCTCAACGCCGGGGCCGAGGCCGCCGGAGGTGACGTCCTCCTCTTCCACCACGCGGACGTGGAGCTCCCCGCGGACGCCATGCTCCACGTGGCCGCCGCCCTCCGCGATCGATGCGCGGTCGCCGGGGCCTTCCGCATCCGCCACGTCCCCTCCGGGGGTCGCTGGAGGCTCGGCCCCCTCCTCCGCCTCGCGGACGTGCGCTCCCACCTCTCCACCATCCCCTACGGCGACCAGGCGCTCTTCGTCCGCCGCGAGGTCTTCGAGCGCGTCGGCGGCTACCCCGATGTCGAGCTCATGGAGGACGTCGCCTTCGCGCATCGGCTCCGAGCCGAGGGCCGCATCGTCCGCTGCCCGGGCGAGGTCCGCGTCTCCGCCCGCCGCTTCGAGGCCCGCCCGATCTACTACACGACCCTGGTGAACCTCTTCCCGTGGCTCTACCGCCTGGGGGTCTCACCGCGCACCCTGGCGCGGCTCTACCACCACACGCGTTGAGCCGGCGACGCGCTCCCACCCGCGATCACGCCTACCGCAGCGGCGGACACACCCCACACACCTGACACGGATCGAGGGCCTGTCCCGGGGAGTCGATCCCCTGCTCTACGCGCCAGGTGAGGAGCTTGTGGACCTCGGACGCGGGCAGGGGTCGCGGGCGACCCACCTGCGCGATGGTGCGCGTGATC
>CAZEHU010000621.1:0-2866 GCA_964511605.1 uncultured Myxococcales bacterium | reverse complement strand
CGAGGCCCTGCTCCTCCAGCGAGCGGAGGTGGACCTCCTCTTCGCGGCGGCGGAGCAGCGGGTCGCGGCCATCATCGATCGGGCGGGCCGGGCGATCGACCTGGGCCTCGGGGGGGCCCTCCGCAGCTTCCTCCAGCTCCGCAAGGAGCTCGAGCACTATGGGCAAGCATTGGCCGAGGATGCAGCGGCGCCCTTCGATCTCCTGGTCCCGGACGAGGCTCCGTGGGACGAGGACGAGCTCTACACCACGGTGGAGCGCGAGGTGCGCGGCGCCCTCCTGGAGGTGCCCGAGTCCCTCGATGTCCTCCGCGACGAGGCGGTCCAGGCCCTGGAGTCCGATCCCCTCGCAGAACCCCATGAGGTGGTGGTCGCGGTGCGCAGCCTGCTGGAGTTCAGCCTCGACTCCGAGCTGCTCGCCGCTGTCCGGGATGGGCTCTCGCGGGCGCCGGCACAGGTCGAGGAGAGCCGGCGCATCGCCGCCGACGCCCTCCGCCTCGTGCAATTCGCCCGCGGGGACTTCGAGGACGCGGACGAGGCGGATCGGGAGGCGGTCGAGGAGGAGCTGCTCAGCGTCGTGGCCCGCGGGCTCGAGCGCCTCGACCAGGAGCTGGTCACGCTCGAGGCGTTGGCGCCCGACCTCAAAGAGCACGTCGCGGAGCGTGCGCAAGCCGCCTTTCAGAAGGCGCGCGCGATGGCGAGCGCCGCCGATCCCGAGACCGCGAGCGTCTACATCACCGGCCGCGAGCAGCGGGTCCTGGGCCGCTTCGGCACCCTCGCCGGCCAGGTCGCCGAGCTGGCGAATCGGGTGATCGTGCGGCTCCTGTACAGGCGGAGCGAGGGGCTCCTCCTCGGCCGGCGCTTCCGCGCGAGCGATCGACCGCGCGAGAGCGTGGTCGACCGGGTGCTCGGCCTGGTGGAGTCGGTGAGCCCGCGGCCCGAGGTGCTCGAGGCGCTGCCGCTCTACTACCACCAGCTCTTCTTCGGGAAGCCGACCCTATCGGATGCCTTCTGGATCCCCCGGGAGGCGGAGGTGACCGAAGGGCGCCGGGCCATCGAGCACTACCGGCGAGGCTTCCTCGGCGCCCTGTTGATCACCGGGGAGCGGGACGGGGGGAAGTCGGCCCTATGCCAGCGGCTCTGTGAGGATCACTTCGCGGAGGATCGGACCTTCCACGTCTTCCCGCCGCCCGGGGGCTCCACGGACCTCGAGGTGCTCCGCGCGCGCCTCGAGCGGGAGGTGGGGGTGGAGGGAGACCTCGACGCCCTCTTTGGCGCGATGCCGGATGGCTCGGCCCTGGTCCTGCACGATCTGGAGCTCTGGTGGGAGCGCTCCGAGGCGGGCCTCGTCGTCGTCGACGAGCTCCTCGCCCGCATCGACCGGCACTCCGCGCGCTGCTTCTTCGTGCTCAACCTGAGCGTGCACGCCCTGCGGCTGATCAACCGCCTGGTGAGCCTCTCGGACCGGGCCCTGGCCGTGGTCGAGTGCGGGCCGATGACCGCGGACGCCCTCCGAGACGCCATCCGCATCCGCCACCGCTCCACCGGCTGGACGTTCCACCTCGGCGGCCGCCCCGAGGAGGCCCTCTCGGACCTCCGCCTCGCGCGCCTCTTCACGGCCCACTTCGACCACGCCCGCGGCCAGATCGGCTCGGCGCTCCAGGCCTGGATCACCCACATCGTGCACGTCGACCCCGACGACCAGCGCCTCGACGTGCGCACGCCGAGCGCGCCGGCACTCGCTCCCCTCGATCACCTGTCCACGGCCTCGATCGCCCTCCTCGTGCAGCTCGTCCTGCACAAGCAGCTCACCTTCCCGCGCTTCCTCCGCCTGACCCGCCAGCCCGAGGCCACCCTCCGCGCCGATCTGGCCACCCTCGTCCGCATGGGCCTCGTCACCGAGACCCGACACGGGGTCCTCGAGCCTGCCCGCCACGTGCACCGGCACCTGGTACACAATCTCTCGGAGCGGGGGTACCTGGGAGCGTGAGGAGGCCCGGTACCTGCGTGCTCAACGCCACACTTCGTGGAGGCGCGCCGCCAGCCGCACGCCGGAGGGCCAGCCAGACTCTACAAGGAGATTCAAGAGCGTGAGCAACGAGCTGTGCCGGTCGTCCGTCGCCACGACGGTCGGGTGAACGCAGAGGTAGTGCTGGCAGAGCTCGGCGACGAGAGGACCTCCCTGGATGTCGGTGATGTACGCTCGTCCGCTGTCGTCTTCCAGGAATCGAAGGAGCCACTGGAGCACCTCCTTCGGGTGGTCGTCGGCGTAGCTCCCCAGGAAGCGCACGAGGTCGTGGAGGTCGTTCTCGCAGCCTCGTGGGAGTCTCAACGCCTGGAGCACGGGCTGACACTCCCTCCAGAAGCGCTGGCGCCGGCGTCCGTCGAGGCGCGGCTCCCCCTCGAGCCGGGTACCCCGATAGGACATGGCTCCGCTCCCGAAGTAGAGCAGGCTCGTGACAGCCCCGAGGACGCCGGCCACGCGCCTGCACTCCTCGAGGAAGTCCTCCTGATCCTTCTGCCGAATCGGGAATGGCCGAGCGATGAGGCCTTCGAGCCGCGGGGCGGCCAGAGCGGCGGCGCGCGCCGCGAGGGCGAACGCCGCTCGCCTGTAGTCGGCGGCGCTGCGACCCTGCCGAATGTCATCGTCAATGGCGGCGGACTCGAGCCGGAAACGCACGAGCAGGACGACGCTCTCGGGGTCCCTCGGATGCGTCCACGTGCGGCGCTGGCGCCCCCCACGCGAGGTTGCGCTCGAAGTCGGCCTCTCGGTCCGGCTCGGGAGGGTTCCAAGCATGGAGCGCTCCACGGATGCAGGCGGCCTCGACCTCGTCGGGGAGGTCGGCCGGCAGCGCTTCACCGGCCAGCT
>CAZEHU010000620.1:0-2869 GCA_964511605.1 uncultured Myxococcales bacterium | reverse complement strand
GCCGCGCCCAGGCCAAAAAAGCGCGCCGACCCCCTGGTTTCCCCGGACGGATACGGTGTGGGCCGCGAGGTCCCGATGCCACCTCTCATGGCCGAGGTGCTCCGTGAGCACCGCAAGGCCATGATCAAGGGGCAGCACCGGGGGCTCAAGACCGGGCTGGTCTTCCCCTCGAAGGCGGGGACCCATCGGGACGGGAACTCCCTCTCGAAGGTCTTCCGGCTGGTGGAGCGGACGCTCACCATGGACATCCGGGTGACCCCTCAGGTCCTCCGTAGGACGTTCAACACCCTCCTGGTTCAGGCCGGGGTGGACAGAATCGTCCTGCGGAGCGTCATGGGGCACAGCTCGGAGGCCATGACGAGGCGCTACGCCGGCGTGGGGCTCGAAGCCAAGGTCGAGGCCGTCTCGCTGCTCATCGGGAAGAAGGGAGGGCAGGGCTCGTGATGACTCTGTCCCACAGCCGAAGTGTGGGACCCCCTGTGGGACCCCCCTCTCGAATGTGGGACCTTCGGGCGTTTTCCCTGCGCCCCGGAAAGGCGAAAGCCCCTGTTATTACAGGGGCTTTCCTGGAGCGGGAAACGGGACTCGGACCCGCGACCTCCACCTTGGCAAGGTGGCGCTCTACCAGCTGAGCTATTCCCGCGTGTTGTCATGGCCCGGGGGCCGTCTTGGGCTTCCTGGGGAGGACCGTGGAAGGGCGATCCCTCAGGAGCGGCGCCGGAACCTAATGGGGGCCTGGGGATGTGTCAAGGGTGTCGTGGGGCGGGCCCGAGGGGGCAGCGCGCCGAGCCGTGGGCCCCTTGGTTGATGGGGTCGGAGCGATGGCCTAGGGTCGCGCCTCTTCGAGGCTGCGCCGAGGCTCCCCGCGTGGGGGACGTGGCGGCGGAGACGGTGGGGGAGAGCATGGTCGAGAAGGTCGCACGGAACGCGCCCTGTCCCTGTGGGAGCGGCGAGAAGTACAAGCGCTGTCACGGCAGCGACGAGGCCCTCGCAGCGGCGGCGAGCGAGCGGGCCGCGAGCCCGATCGGTGGCCTCCTCAGGCAGGGCCCCTGGCTCGTCGGCCTCTCGGGGGTGGTGCTCGGGTTGATCATCATGGCCACCCACAAGATGGACATCGGCCTCGGGGTCATGGGGGGCCTGGTACTCGCCGGGGTCGCCTGGGGCGTCTTCCGCGATCCACCGCCGCCGAACACCGGCTCGGGAGATCCGGCGGGACTCAACTTCGGAAGATAGCCTGCTCGGGACCTCGCCCTGAGAGGCGAGGGAGCGGGAGGCGGACAGGAGAGGACACGGGAGGGCGAGGCCGGTGGCCAAGGACTGGGACAAGCTGGCGGGAGAGCGGGGCCGTGAGGTCTCCACCAGCCGCCTCGGACGTCTCATGAAGGTGGGCCGCCTCGGCATGGCCGTCGGTGCCGGCAACGCCCTGCGCAAGGTCTCCGGCGCCCTGGTCCCGGGCGCCAAGTCCGATCGTCGGGTCGCCGCCGACGAGCGCTTCCATCGCGCCCAGGCCGAGAAGGTCCTGAGGGTCCTCGGGGAGATGAAGGGCGCCACCATGAAGGTGGGCCAGATCCTCTCCTCCGACCCGGATCTCCTGCCGCCGGAGTACCTCGACACCCTGACGAGCCTCCAGCACCAGGCGCCGCCGATGACCTGGAGGACCATCAAGGGCGTCGTCGAGGACGCCTTCGACTGCCCCATCGAGGTGGCCTTCCGCAGCTTCGATCCCGAGCCCATCGGCTCCGCCTCCATCGGCCAGGTCCACCGCGGCGTGCTGGCGAGCGGCGAGGAGGTGGCGGTCAAGATCCAGTACCCGGGCATCGACGCCACCCTCGAGAGCGACCTCCGCAACCTCGGGAGCCTCCTGACCCTCGGGCGCGTCGTCCTCGACAAGCAGCGGGTCGAGCGCTACCTCCACGAGGTCCGGGAGGCGCTCCTCCAGGAGGCGGATTACGTCGCGGAGGGCCGCAACCTCGCCCGCTTCCACGACATCTTCGCTTCGTCCGATCGCGTCCGAGTCCCCCGCCCCTTCCCGGAGTGGACCCGCCGCAACGTGCTGACGATGGAGTACATCGCCGGCACCAAGCTCGACGAGGCCCTCGCCGCACGCCCCGTGGGCCCCGAGCGCGATGAGCTCCTCGAGCTCTTCGTGGAGACCTACGCCTGGATGTTCCACGATCTGGGGGAGCTGCACGCGGACCCCCACCCCGGCAACTTCATCCTCGATCCCGAGGGCCGCCTCGCCATCCTGGACTTCGGCTGCGTGAAGACCATCGATCGCCGCCTGTCCGATGGCATCCTCGATATCCTCGACGCCTGCTGGCAGCACGACGATCTCCGGGCCGCGACCCTGTACCGTGACCTCGGCTTCGGGCGCACCAACGGCCACGCTCTCTTCGATCCCGACCTCCTCGGCGAGTACCACGAGCTCGTCCTCTCACCCTACCTGGGCGACGCCCCCTTCGACTTCGGCGCCTGGGAGCTCCGCGCCCCGATGCAGCGTATGTTCCTCGAGCATCCGAGCTTCCTGCGCCTCACCCCGCCCGCCGGTCTGATCATGGTCTTCCGGGTCATGGGGGGCATCAAGGGCCTCCTGAACAAGCTCGACTGCACCCTGAACGTGCACCGCATGGCCGTCGACGTAGCACGCCGCAACGGCCGCCTCACCGCCGAGCCCCGCCTCGAGCGCGAGCCGGACTGGGCGCTGGCCGCGCGCGCCCGCACCTGAGCGAGGAGCGGAGCCGTGGTGGCCCTCATCCGCGCCCTCGGACGCTCCCTGTCCACGTTCAGCGCCCGCTGGGTGCCCGACCCCTTCGTCATCGCCGTTCTCCTCACCCTGGTGACGATCCTCGCCGCCTGGCTCGCCACCGAC
>CAZEHU010000619.1:0-2873 GCA_964511605.1 uncultured Myxococcales bacterium | reverse complement strand
GCCCGCGCCACCAGGGTCTCGGCCAGGCGCTGGCGCAGCTCGGCCTGGTAGCTCCTTCGATCGTCCATCCACCGCTGGAGCTCCCCCTCGGTCTCGAGGAGATCTCGTGCCGCGAGCCACTCGACGAGGGCCTCGGAGACCTCGGCCACCGAGCCGTAGCGCTCGTTGCGATCCACCCGCAGGCAGCGCGCGATGATGCGGGCGATGCCGCTCTCGACGTGGGGGTTGATCCGTCGCGGATCCTCGAAGTTGCCCTCGACGATGCGCTTGAGGATCCCGTGGGGGGTGCCGGAGTCGAAGGGCAGCATGCCCCCGGATACGCAGACGTAGAGCACCGTGCCGAGCGCCCAAATGTCGGCGCGGTAGTCGATGCCGTGGGGGGTCTCGATCTGCTCCGGGGACATGTGGGCCGGCGAGCCCACCAGGGTCCCCGTGATCGTCATGGACTCGAGCCCGACGATCTGGGCGATGCCGAAGTCCGTCAGCTTGGGCACCCCGTCGGAGCCGATGAGGATGTTCTCCGGCTTCACGTCGCGGTGGATGATCTTGTGGGTGTGGGCGTGCTCGAGGGCCCGGGCGACCCCGATGGCGATCATGGCGCCCACCTCGGGCAGCATCGGCTCGCCCTCGCGCACCAGCTCGCTGAGCGGCGCCCCCTCGACCAGCTCGGTGACGAGATAGCTCAGCTCCCCGTCTTCGCTCGAGAAGTCGAAGATCTCGGGGATATTGTGGTGGGTCATGCGCGCGACGGCCTTGGCCTCGCGGCTGAAGCGCTCGCGCGCGTCGGGATCGCGGGCCAGGTGTCGGTGCAGCACCTTGATCGCCACGTCGCGGTCCAAGGCATCGTCGCGGCCGCGGTAGACCACGCTCATGCCCCCTTGGCCGATCTCCTCGAGGACCCTGTACTTCTCGATCTGGTCGAGCATCGTGTGGCGGGATGCTGTCATGGCCGGCGGACCACGTCACCCGACACGATGGGGTCGGGCTACTCCGCCGGCTGCCGGAGGGCGAGACCGAGCTCCACGAGCTGCTCCTCGGCGACCCTCGAGGGCGCCGCGCACATCAGGTCCGTGGCCTTCTGGGTCTTGGGGAAAGCGATGACGTCGCGGATCGAATCGGTGCCCACGAGGTTCATCACCACCCGGTCGAGGCCGAGGGCGATGCCGCCGTGCGGAGGCGTGCCGAAGCCGAGGGCGTCGAGGAGGAAGCCGAACTTCGCCCGCTGATCCTCCTCTCCGAGGCCCAAGAGCCCGAAGACCTTGCGCTGGATGTCCTGGCGATGGATCCGGATCGAGCCGCCCCCGAGCTCCTGGCCGTTGAGCACGAGATCGTAGCCGAGGGAGCGGACCCGGGCCGGATCGCTGTCGAGCAGCTCCCAGTCGCGCGGATCGGGCATCGTGAAGGGGTGGTGCTTCGAGAAGTAGCGGCCATCCTCGCTCTCCTCCTCGAAGAGGGGGAACTCGGTGACCCAGACGAACCTCCGATCGCCCTCGCCGATGAGGCCGAGCTCGCGTCCGAGGTCGAGGCGAACGTGGGCCAGGGCGTCGTTGGCGATGCTGAAGGTATCCGCGGCGAAGCAGAGGAGATCGCCGGGCTCGAGATCGCAGCGCTCGGTCAGGCGGGCCTTGACGTCCTCGGAGAAGAACTTGGCCGCGGGGCCCTGCCAGCGATCCTCCTGGATCTTCACCCAGGCCATGCCCTTGGCGCCGTAGCGCTTGGCGGTCGCCTCGAGCTTGTCGATGCGCGCCCGCGACAGGGAGGCGGCGTCCTTGGCGTTGATGGCCTTCACGAGGCCGCCGCGATCCAGGGTGGCGGTGAAGACCCGGAAGTCGGAGTCCCGGGCGATGTCGCTGACGTCCACGAGCTCGAGGCCGAAGCGCATGTCGGGACGATCGATGCCGAAGCGCTCCATGGCCTCGGGGTAGGGCAGCTCGGGGATCGGTCCCACCTCCACGTCGAGGATCTCCTTCCAGAGGCGCCTCACCAGGCCCCCGACCACAGCGTAGATGTCCGCCGGGGCGACGAAGCTCAGCTCCATGTCGACCTGGGTGAACTCCGGCTGGCGATCGGCACGGAGGTCCTCGTCGCGAAAGCAGCGGCAGATCTGGAAGTAGCGATCGTAGCCGGAGATCATGAAGATCTGCTTGAAGATCTGGGGCGACTGCGGGAGCGCGTAGAAGCTGCCGGGGTGCACGCGGCTCGGCACCAGGTAGTCGCGGGCGCCCTCCGGCGTGGACTTCGTCAGGATGGGGGTCTCGAGGTCGAGGAAGCGCTCCCCCTCGAGGTAGCTTCGGATGACCGAGGTGATCCGGGCGCGGGTGACCAGCTTCTGCATGAGGCTGGGGCGCCTGAGGTCGAGGTAGCGGTACTGGAGGCGCAGGTCCTCGCCGGCCTCGACCCGCTCGGTGATCGCGAAGGGCGGGGTGGCGGCGGCGCTGAAGATCTCGAGCTCGGTGGCCTCGAGCTCCACGCCGCCGGTGTCCATGTTCGGGTTCACGTTGGCGCCGCGGCTGATGACCCGGCCGCGGACGGCCACGACCCACTCGGCGCGGAGGCGATCGGCCTCTTCGTGCACATCGGAGTCGACCGAGGGGTCGAACTTCACCTGGGTGAGGCCAAAGCGGTCCCTGAGGTCGACGAAGATGCAGCCGCCGTGATCACGGTAGTTGTGGACCCAGCCCATGAGGACGACGACCTGTCCGACGTCGCGCTCGCGGAGCTCGCCGCAGGTATGGGTTCGCTTCCAATCGACCAGGAACGTGCTCAAGGGGTCCCCCTCGGTGCGTCGGTGGTAGAGGCGGCGAACCGTGCCCACAAAGGCGGGTGGCCGACAACAGCCTCTCAGTAGTAAGGTTTGCGGCCTGGATCACGCC
>CAZEHU010000618.1:0-2879 GCA_964511605.1 uncultured Myxococcales bacterium | reverse complement strand
CTCGACATGGTGGGCCCCACCGGTCCCGCCGCCGCGCGGCTGGGGCCCGAGCACCGCCTGGTGGGCGACGCGGCTGTCCCCGCAGAGGCCCTCACCGCGCTCCGAGCCCGGCTCGGGGCGAGCCAGGTCCGCCTCCGCTTCAAGGCCCTCGCAGCGCCGGTCGACGCCGCGCGCGCCGCGGCTGAGGCGCACACCCTCGCCGCAAGGGTGAGCGCGCGCCTGTCGGGCGGGTCGGACGAGGTGTGGGGCGGCCCTCGGGGGCTGGACGCGCTCGGCCCCCTAGTGGCCAGCGCCCGCCTTCCCCCCTCCGGCGCGCTCTCCTCGTGGCTCGCGGATACGGGGGCCGCCCTCTCGACGCTGCCTGCCGTGCCGTGCCGCAGCGCGGCCCGCTGCCCGGCGGGTGAGATCGTGCACGCCCTCGTCGACGATCACCTCGAGGATGCCCCCCTGGCTCTCTGGAGCGACGAACCGAGGGTCTTGGCCACCGCGGCGCGCCGCGCGGCCGAGCGGGGAGAGGCCGAGGAGGCCTCGAGCCTGCTCTGGCAGGCCCTGGCGCATCCCCTCCCGGACCTCCAGGCCCTGGAGCTCGCGCGGAGCTGGGGCTGGGGGCCCGCGCCGGCCGTGGACGGTGCGCTGCCCACTCCCCCTTCAGCGGAGACCGACGTGCCGGCCCCCATCGATCCACGCCCCTGGCTGGCGCTGGCCGCCCTGGCGCTCCTCCTGGGGGTCGTCCTCGAGGGCCGTGAGGTCGTCCTGCTCGTGGTAGCGGCGCTGGCGCTCGTCGCCGCGATCGGGCTGGCCTCCTGGATGCCTGAGGCCAGCACCGAGCACGCCCCGGCCCGACCGAGCCCCGACCCTCGCTGGCTGGAGGTGGGTCGAGGTGGCGCCTGCGAGGTCAGCGCTCCGGCGCTCCGCTCCGATCGCTGGCAGGCCCTGGTGCGCTGTGGGGATGCGGAGGCGGCCGGGATCGCCATCGTGCCTGAGAGCGAAGGCCCGGACGCCCACGCTCGCATCGGGGAGCTGGCCTTGTTGGTGCTACCGGCACCAGGCCACGGCGCCCCCGGCCGGGTCGGGGAGGCGGTAGAGCGCTGGGTGCGAGGGATGGAGCGGGAGCTCCGGCGGCCGGGCGCACCCACCCTCACCCCGCGCACCCTCGTGCCGAGGGCCAGCGCGGCACCACGGGATCTGCGAGAGCGGATCGAGGCTCTCGGGCCCCGGGCGCGGGCCATCCTCCTGACCGCGGGTCCCATCGCGCTCTTGGCCTGGCCCGCGGTCCTGGCCCTGCTCCTCCTCGCGTTGCGGCGACTCCGCGAGCTACCTGCCCACCACCAGCGCATGGTGCTCGGCGCCTTCGGTCTTGCCCTCCTCGCCCACCTGCTGGCGCCGGCCCGCATGGTCATGGTCTTCAGCGGCTATAGCCAGGTGCAGGCCCTCGCCGACATGGAGCCCCTGCGCTACGGGGCGGGAGCCAACTGGATCTACGGTCCCTGGCTCGCCCTCCTTGGGGCCGATCATGCGGTGGTCCAGGGGCTGAACCGTGCCCTCGGCCTCGCGGGCCTGCTGGGCCTCTGGGGTGCGGCGGCCTCGCTCTTCGCAGGGCGGCCGAGGGCCGTCTCCCTCCTCGCTCTGGGCACCGCGCTCGCGCCCCTGATGTGGCGGGATCACGCCTCGGAGTCGATCCTCGTCGGCGCCTGGGCCTGCCTCGGTCTGGCCCTCACCGGGCTGGCGCGCTCCCTCGACGAGTCAGGACCGCGTTGGGCCCTCGTGGCCGTACCCCCGGCGCTGCTCGCGGCGCTCACCCGCCCGGAGTTGGCCCTGGCCCTGGGGCCCCTGGCCCTCGTGATCCTGGTCCACGGCCGACCCCGGTGGCGGACCCGAGGCTGGATCGCGATGACCCTGGCTGCGGCCGGGGCCGCGCTGGTGGCCGTGCCCCACATCCAGCAGACCCTCGCGACCGTCGAGCACCTGGTCGCCACCCGGGCGCTCCCGGGGCTCGATGGCTTGGGGGAGCGTGCCATCAGCGATCTCCTGGGCCTCGGGGGCCTCGAGGTGGTCCTCCGCTGGGGCCCGGCGCTGCTCGCGATCCTGATTCCTCTGGCCCTCCTCGCGCGGGGACAGCGCCTGCTCGCTGTGGGGCTGGCGCTGGTGGCCCTGGCCTGGATGTCGATCACCCGCGTGGACCTCCCCGCCATCTCGATCCCCCGAGTGCACGCGCCCCCATGGACCCTGCTCGCCCTGGTGGGAGCCCTGGGGGCGGACGCCTTGCTCGAGCACGCGGAGCGCTGGCGCGAGGGAGCATCGCGCTGGCTCTCCATCGCCCTCGCCGCGGGCTGGCTGGGCAGCGCGGCGACCTCGGCGATGGCGGCGTACGCCCCGGCCAACGCGGATGAGGAGGAGGAGCTGCTCCGCGCGACGCTCGAGCGCCTGCCGCCGGGGGAGATCTGCCTCGCGACGGTGGACTACCGGGATCCACCGGCGCCGGGGAAGACGCATCGCTTCTTCCCTTTCTATCTCTTCGAGGATCGGGCCTCGCCCCTCGTGCTGGCGAGCCTCACGGGCTATCGGGAGGCCCGCGCAGGCTGCCCGGACGGCTCCTGGGCCTTCCTGGGCATGCGCTGCTACATGCACCTCAGGGAGGGAGCGGCCGAGGGCCCGGCGCCGCGCGGCTCGGAGCCCATCGAGGCCTGCCGCCTCTTCCGGCAGCGATGGTCGCTTCAGCCCGAGGTGGAGTGGGATGCCCCCAACCACGGGGACGTGGCTTTCCCTATGTTCCCGGACGGCGAGACCCTGAGGATCGGTCTCTATCGGGTCGGCGCGCCGATCCGGTGATCGTGGCCACTGACCTCGCCCGCATAGACGTTGAAGCGCCCGGCCGCGGT
>CAZEHU010000617.1:0-2886 GCA_964511605.1 uncultured Myxococcales bacterium | reverse complement strand
CCGCACCGGATGTGGTGAACTTCGTCCTGCAGACCGTCATCGACGAGGCCCTCCCGATGGTCACCGACTCGGCACGCGCGCTCTTCAAGGAGTACTCGCGTGAGCTGGCCGGCTTCGGCACCCTGGCGGCGGCCCAGGCCTTCGAGCAGGTGGTCGTCGCGCACAAGGTCGAGCTGGCGAAGGCCAAGGAGACCGCCGAGCCAGGCTTCTATACGCCGGACACCATCAGCGCCAAGCTCTCCGATGCCATCCAGATGGATCTCGGCAAGCGCATCAGCGATCGCCCCGAGGAGAGCGTCGCGGTGAAGCTGGACGAGAGCCTGAACGCGCTCAAGAACATCAACCGGCGCCTCCAATACCTGGCCCAGGCCAAGCCCACGGACCTCGACCGCAAGGACGCGATGGGCAAGAAGCTCATCACCACCTGGTGGACCTTCCTGAACCGGAACGACGGTCCCGCCTCGGCGGAGGAGGCGATGATGGAGAAGATCACCGCCAAGCCCCTGACCGAGGGCGAGGACCCGCTGGTCCCGGGCGACGAGGGGGACTCGAAGTAGGGCCGCCCTCCGCCTCCTCGTCCTCGGGGGTCGGGGGGCCTACAGCGCAAACCAGACCGACCGGACCGTCCCCACGGCCTCGAACCCCAGCCGCTCGTAGAGCTTGACCGCGGCGGTGTTGTCGCGGGCGACGTAGAGGGTGAGGAGGGGGACCTCTTCGAGCAGGCGGTGGCACATCTCTCCGACGCCCCGGAGGGCCACACCCTCACGGCGACGGGTCGGCAGGGTCCAGATGCCGGCGAGCTGGACGACGTGCTCACTGGCGGCGCTCTGGTCGATCTTGAAGAGGATGGAGCCCTGCCGATCGGTGAGGACCCAGCAGCGTCCGTCCCGGGCGCGGCGGCGCCATCCGTCTCGGTAGCTCTCGAGATCGCGGGTGAAGGGATCGAAGCCCAGCTCCTCGATCACCATCTCCCGATCGGCGCGGATCAGGGCCTCCACCTCCTCGATGCGCGCGGGGCGGAGGTCTCGGGTGCGGGCCTCTGCGCTGAGCTCGCCTCGTCGCAGGCGGTAGAGGATCTGGCCACCGCGCTCCACACGCACCCCGGCCCGATCGGGCGCGAAGCGGGACATCAGGTCATCGAGCCCCGCGTCCTCCCCCACCGCCACCCAGATCCGGAAGCGCGCGCGGCGCGCGTACTCCGCGAACGAGGCGATCGCCAGGGGGCTCGCGGGCGAGCTGAGCACCAGGTTCGAGCCGAAGACCGCGACTCCGTCGAGCTCGCCACGCACCCAGTGGCCCATCATGGGGCCCGCGATCTCGTCCCGGGTCAGGGCGCCCCGCTCCACCTGGGCCAACAGATACGCATTGCGCTCCGGCTCCCGGCAGAGAAAGCGGATGAGCTGGCGGCGATGCCGCGGGGCGAGCCGCGCGAGACCCGACGTGCGGAGGCCAATCACCGCCGCGCGGACCTATGCACGAGGTCGGCCCCCCATGGCCTCCCGGGTCCGGGGAGCACCGGCCCGGGAGTTGACCCTCGCTGGCGCCGGCTGCTATCCGCCGGGCGGTGCAGCCACTTGTGGAGCCGAGACGCGGTGCGGTGCTGGGCTTCCGGTGGGGCAGCCACGTGGAGTCCTTCCTGGCCGAGCGCCCCGACGCCCGCCTGGTCCGGGACCGCGGCGACGTGCGCACCTATAGTCTAGCGCACCTGGTAGTCCCCGGGGGCACCGAGGTCCGCGCTCGCTTCCTCTTCGAGTGGGATGAGCTGCGATCGGTGACGCTCGAGCCCGGCCCAGGGCCCCCCGATGCCCTCTCCCTCGAGGGCTTGGTCCAGGCTGCGTCGAGCGGCTTCACGAGCGCCCTCGAGCCTACCGACGAGGGCTTCGACGTGGTGGTGGAGGGCCGAACCCGCATGGCGGTCGATCGTCTCGACGGGCGCCTCGTCCTCGAGGAGCACGAACGATGAGCGAGCCCACGTCCACGCCGGCGCCGAAGGTGACCTTCTACGATGCGCCGGCGGAGGGCCGCGACGAACGCATAGCTCGCCTCTGCCACGCCGCCTGGGAGCGGGGCCGGCGCCTCCTGGTCCGCTGCTCCGATCTTCGGACCGCTCGCCGCCTCGACACCCTGATCTGGAGCGGCGGAGAGGATACGGCGTTCGTGCCCCACGAGCTCGTGCCTCCGGGCGGCGAGCTCGAGGACGCGGAGGCCCGGATCGTGCTCGTGGTGGCCCGCGACGCGGACGACGACGTCGATCCCATCGGGGCCGAGGTCCTGGTGCAGGAGACCCCCGCCCCCTTCGAGGTGGCCGAGCGCTACGACTTCGTCATCGAGATCGTCGATCACAGGAGCCCCGAGGCCCTCGAGGCCAGCCGCGCGCGATTCGTCGAGTGGCGGGAGCGCGGGGTCCGCCCGGACTTCCGCCCGGGCTGAGCCCGCGACCCTCGACCTCGATCAGCGCCACTGAGCGCCAGGCACGTAGATGTCGATCGCCTCCCCGGCCTGCGCCGCGGGGGCGCCGGCCGGGCGCCCCACCAGGACCGTGCCGCGGCTGAAGCCCACCTGATCGCCGCTGCCCCGCCAGTCCACCGGCATCGCCAGCGGGCCCTCGGCGGAGGCGCGCAGGGTCGCCGGGTGGAAGGTGTCCCGACCGCGGGTGCGAGGGAGGGGACCCTCGAGGACTCCACGGAAGCTCAGCGGCCGTCCGCTGCCAATCCCGCGCAGCCCATCGAGCGCAGGCAGGAGGAAGAGGATGGCGGTCACCCAGGTGCTCACAGGGTTTCCCGGCAGCCCGAAGACCAGCCCACGCTCGTGGCGACCCACCAGCACCGGCTTGCCGGGCTTGATGGCCACCTTGTGCAAAAGGATCTCCACCCCCTCGTCTCGGAG
>CAZEHU010000616.1:0-2888 GCA_964511605.1 uncultured Myxococcales bacterium | reverse complement strand
GGAGGCGCACCGAGAGCTCGAAGGCCTGACCCCCGTCATCTGAGGCTCGCCGCCAGCGCGTCGTCGACCGCCCCCGGCGTCACGGCGCCGAGGCCGCGGAGCATAGCCAGGGCGGCCTCCTCGCCCCCGAGGCGCTCGACAGCCCCTTGACCCTGGTGGGCCGCAAAGGCCGCGAGGCGGCGGCCGAGCATGCGCTCCCGGCGGGCCGGCCCCACGGGATCGAGCTCGGCTCTGCGCTCTTCGAGGGCCCCCACGAGGGCCTCGATGCCCTCTCCGCTCTGGGCCGAAGCCGCGAGCACCGGCGTCTCGCCTCCCAGCAGGCGGACGGCGCCCCGCAGCTCCCGCTCCATCCGGCGCGCGGGGACCCCGAGATCTGCCTTGTGCACGAGCAGGAGATCCGGCACCTCCATCAGCCCGGCCTTCAGGTGCTGGAGCGTATCGCCGGAGCCGGGCTGGACGGAGACCACCGTCGTGTCGACCACTGAGGTGACGTCGATCTCGCTCTGGCCCACGCCGACGGTCTCCACCACGACGATGTCCGCCGCAGCGGCCATCAAGATCAGGGCCTCGTCGATCCCCGGCGCGAGGCCGCCGAGCTGGCCGGCGCTCGCGACCGAGCGGATGAAGACCCCCTCGTCCAGTTCCCCGCGCCCGCCGGTGATGCGGGCCCGATCGCCGAGGAGCGCTCCCCCGGTCCGGCGGGAGGAGGGATCGACGCAGAGCACCGCCACCGTCAGCCCCCGGGATCGCCACTGCCGAACCAGCGAGCCGATCAGCGTCGACTTGCCGACCCCCGGAGGTCCGGTGATGCCGACGATGTGGGAGGACTCGCGCGCACGCGGCCAGGCGGCTTCCACCGCGCTCCGGCAGGCGACCCGAGCCGCATCCGAGTCCTGCCAGACGGTCCGCAGCGCGGCCGCGAGCGCCTGGCGCCCTGATGGCAGGCCGGAGCTCATGGGAGCCATCATGCCACGGGTCGCGCGGCCTGCTTGCCCTCCGCGACTGCGCGGGCGATCTCGACCATCACCCGATCGAGATCGTAGTCGCTGGGGGTGAAGATCCTCGCGACGCCGAGAGCCCGGAGCGCCTCACGATCGCCCGGGGGCACGATGCCGCCGACGATGACGGGCAGATCCCCGAGGCCACGGGCCCGCAAGCGATCGAGCACGTCGGGCACCAGGGTGCGGTGGCTGCCGCTGAGGATCGACAGGCCCACGGCGTGTACCCCCTCCTCCTGGGCGCTGCGAGCGATCTGCTCCGGCGTCAGCCGGATGCCCTCATAGATCACGTCCATGCCCGCATCGCGGGCGCGGACGGCCACCTGCTCGGCGCCATTGGAGTGGCCATCGAGCCCGGGCTTGCCGACGAGCAGCCGGAGGCGCTCACCGAGGAGCGCGCTGACCCGCTCGACCTCGGCGCGGGCGGCCTCGGAGTCGCCCATCGGCGCCGCCGGGATCCCGACCCCCGTCGGAGCGCGAAACCCCCCGAAGAGATCGCGGAGGCAGCGGCCCCACTCGCCGGTGGTCACGCCAGCCTCGGCGCAACGGATGCTAGCAGGGAGGATGTTGGCGCCGCTGGCGGCGGCATCCCGGAGGGCCATGAGGGCGGCCTCCACCTCTTCAGCGGCCCTCGCTTCGCGCCAGGCGGAGACGCGCTCGATCTGATCGCGCTCTGCCTCGGCGTCCACCTCGAGGATGCCGGGATCCTCGCCTGAGGTGAGCGGCGAGGGGAGGGCCTCGGTGAAGCGGTTGACGCCGATCACCACCTGCTCCCCCGCCTCGATCCGGCGGAGACGCTCGGCCTGCGCCGCCACGAGCTTCTCCTTCATGGCGCCGGAGGCCAAGGCCTCGAGCACGCCGCCCTCCTCGTCGATGGCGCGAAGCTCGGCGGCCACGGCGGCCCCCAGCTCCCCCTCGAGGCGCTCGATCTCCGAGGAGCCGTCGAAGAGATCGCCGTACTCGAGGAGATCGGTCTCGTACGCGAGTACCTGCTGCAGGCGCATGGACCATTGCTGATCCCAGGGGCGCGGGAGCCCGAGGGCCTCGTTCCACGCGGGGAGCTGCACCGCGCGGGCACGGGCACGCTTCGAGAGCACCACTCCGAGGAGCTCGATCGCGATGCGATGGCTGTTGTTCTCCGGCTGCTGCTCGGTCAGGCCCAGGGAATTGACCTGGACCCCGTAGCGGAAGCGCCGGAGGCGAGGATCGGTGATGCCGTAGTCCTCGGCCAGCAGCCGATCCCAGAGGCCGCCCATCACCCGCAGCTTCACCATCTCCTCGACGAAGCGTAGGCCCGCATTGACGAAGAAGCTGATCCGGCCGGCGGCGCGGGCGAAGGCCTCCTCGTCCACGTCGTCGCGCTCCCCGAGGGTGTCGAGGAGGAGGCGTGCGTTGGCGAGGGCGAAGCTCACCTCGAGCACCGGGGTCGCTCCGGCCTCCTGGAGGTGGTAGCTGCAGACGTTGATCGGGTTGAAGCGGGGAAGCTCGGCCACAGAGAAGGCGATGGTATCGGCCTGCAGGCGCAGGCTCGGCGCCGGCGGCACCATCCACGTGCCTCGGGAGAGGAACTCTTTGACCAGATCGTTCTGCACGGTGCCGCTCAGGGCGCTGCGGCTGGCCCCGCGGCGATCGGCGAGGGCGACGTAGAGCGCCAGCAGCCAGGGGGCCGTGGCGTGGATGGTCATCGAGGTGTTCATCGCCTCGAGGTCGAGGCCGCCGAGCAGCACATCGAGGTCCCCGAGGTGGCTGATGGGGACGCCGACCTTTCCCACCTCGCCGCGGGCGAGGGGCTCGTCAGGGTCGTAGCCGGTCTGGGTCGGCAGGTCGAAGGCGATGGACAGGCCGGTCTGGCCGCGGGCCAGGCCTTCGCGGAAGAGCTCATTGGAGGCC
>CAZEHU010000615.1:2173-2889 GCA_964511605.1 uncultured Myxococcales bacterium | reverse complement strand
GAGCTCGAGGAGGCCGACGCCGCGTTCAGGGAGGCCTGCACCATCGATCCCCTCGACACCCGTCCCTACCTCTCCCTCGCGGCCCTGTACGACCGCGTTGGTGCGGACGTGGCCGCGCGTGCGGTCTACGAGGAGGGGCTGCGCCACAACCGTGGCAACCCGGATCTCTTGAACGGCCTCGGCGTGATGGAGCTCCGGCGCGGCCGCGTGGACAAGGCCATCGAGCACCTCGATGTGGCGATGACCCGCGACGCGGGCCGCACCGATACGATCTTCAACCTCGCTTTCGCCCACGCCCAGGCCGGGGATCGCTCCAAGGCCATCCGCCACCTGAGCTTCTACAGCTCTCAGGCCGATCCGGTGGCCGAGAAGGAAGACCTCCGCGTGGCGCGTGCCCTGCTAGAGGCCCTCGCGGTCGAGGGAGATTGATCCCCTCGGCGCCGGCGCCAGGGCTGCGAGCGCGGGTGTCAGCGCGGGAGTAGTCCGGCGTGGAGTCCTGGTACCGGGTCCAGTCGGCCCTCATCGCCGCTATCATCTGTGGGGCGCTGGCGATCAACGTGCTCCTCCGGGGCCGCCAGAGCGTGCTGTGGCGGCGCTTCGCGTGGTTCAACCTGAACCTGGTGGCCTGGTTCCTCGTGGAGGCCTTGGCCCTCAGCGAGGCCCTGGGCGCCGAGCTCGAGCAGGTTGAATGAGTTGCTCAGCAGCGACATGAACGC
>CAZEHU010000615.1:1675-2163 GCA_964511605.1 uncultured Myxococcales bacterium | reverse complement strand
TCCCCGCCACCTCCTTGAGCTTCTTCGTCGGCTTCGGGGCCATCTCGGCCCGATCCGGGGCGGCCCTCCGGCGCACCGGCTGGCTGGTCAGCGGGCTCCTCTTCGCTTCGGTGGTCTCGAGCTGGCCCCCCTCGGAGCGGCTCCGACAGTGGGTGCTCTTCGGGGTGGTGGCCCTCGCCCTCGCTGCCAGCTTGCTGCAGATGTTGCTGCGCCATCGGCGCCTCGAGTCACGGCTCGACCGCGCGCGGCTGAAGTACGTCACGATCGCCGGCGCGGCTGTCTTCAGCCTGCTCCTCCTCGAGCAGGTGCCGGGCCTGCAGCTCACCAGCGCCGGCAGCATGCTGACCGCTATCTACATGTTCTTCATGTTCCAGGTGGTCACGAGGCGGCGCCTCATCGACCTGGGGGAGTTCCTCGGCCGCTTCATCGTGCTCGGGGGCTTCGCCCTCGTCCTCTCGATCATCTACGTGGTGCTCGTCGGCTGGTGG
>CAZEHU010000615.1:0-1665 GCA_964511605.1 uncultured Myxococcales bacterium | reverse complement strand
GCCACGACTTCGGGCTCTTCCTCTTCAATACCGCCGTGGCCTCGGTGGTGATCCTCATCCTCTTCGACCCCCTCAAGGACTTCGTCGAGGAGCGCCTCGAGCAGATGGTCTTTCGGGAGAAGTACGAGTTCACCAAGCAGGCGGAGGCCATGCGTACCGGCCTCGAGGCCATCATCGAGATCGAGGCCCTCGCCAGCGTGCTGATGGAGGCCCTCGAGCGCTCCCGGCGCGTCACCCATGCCTGCATGTACCTGCAGACCGAGGATGGCCGGCACTACGCGCGCATGGGTCACGTGGGCACGCCGCCCCGTGATCAGCTCGACGCCATCACCCAGCGCCCCTTCCTGGTGCGCCTCCAGGGCGACACCATCCTCGCCATCGAGAACCTGGAGGCGGAGCGCAGCGAGCTGGTCAAGCGCGGCGCCGTGGAGGAGCAGGGGCAGCGCGAGATGCTCGACGCCGTCATCCAGACGATGACCGAGCTGCACAGCGCCCTGTCCATCGCCCTGGTGAGCCAGGATCAGCTCATCGGCTTCCTCTGCGTTCGCGACGAGCGCCTGCGCGAGGCCTTTGGTGAAGAGGAGATCAAGGCCCTGGCGGCCCTGGCGGCCCAGGCCACCCGTACCATCGAGAACTCGCGCCACTTCGCCAAGCTGGTGGAGCGTGATCGCCTGGCGGCCCTCGGCCAGATGGCGGCGGGCCTCGCCCACGAGATCCGCAATCCCCTCGGCGCTATCAAAGGCGCTGCCGAGCTCCTCCAGGAGGGGGGAGCCTCCGAGGAGCCCTACCTCGGCGTCATCCGCGAGGAGGTGGATCGCCTCAACGGCGTGGTGAGCCAGATCCTCACCTACGCTCGACCGCTCAAGGGCTCCGGCGAGATCGTGGACGCCAACCTCGTGCTCGAGCGCACGCTCACGCTCCTCGAGGCAGCCGATCACCCTTGTCGCATCGAGCTCCTCGCGGCCCCGAAGCTGCCCCACATCCGCTCCGATCCCGAGCTGGTACGACAGGTGGTGCTCAACCTGGCCCAGAACGCCATCCAGGCGATGACGCCGTCCGGCGGGGGGCAGCTCACCATCTCCACCTCCCTCATCCGGCGGCGTACCCCCCGCGCCCGGGGGAGCGGCCCGAGCGCGGCCACCTTCGTCCGCATCCGCCTCGAGGATGAGGGCCCGGGCATCCCGCCCGAAGTGATGAAGCGCCTCTTCGAACCCTTCTTCACCACCAAGTCCCAGGGCTCCGGGCTGGGGCTGGCGATCTGCGAGCGCATCGTGAAGAGCCTCGGCGGCTCCATCGAGGTGAGCTCCCGCGTGGGGCACGGCGCCACCTTCAGCGTGCTCCTGCCGGCGACCGAGAGCTCCCGATCGACCTCGGCGTAGGGGTAGCCGTCGGCTCTGGCGGCCGGCGTCCAGGGCGCCTGCCCTCAGAGAGGAGCGTCGAAGGCGATCCATCGCGTAGACTTGCCTAGCGAAGCTCGCCCGGAATGGGCGCTCCGGGGCCCGGGTTCGGGGTCGTGGTCCCCTCAGGGCTTCGCGTGCGCCCCCCGAACCGCCAGGAAGAGCCATGTCCCGTCTCCCCCTTCGCCGCTCTGCCCTGCCCCTCGTCGTCCTCCTGGCAGCCCTGTTGCTCGCGCCGCTCGCGGCCGCGGAGCGCCCCTCCACCGAC
>CAZEHU010000614.1:0-2895 GCA_964511605.1 uncultured Myxococcales bacterium | reverse complement strand
TCGGCCAGCCAGCTCTTCCGGGTCGAGCTCGCCCCATGAGCGCCGGATCCACAGCATGAGCGAGGGGGCCGCTCCTCTGGTGGTGCCCCTCCGGGAGCTGCCGCCCCTCGGCCCCTCCCCGGCCCTGGTGGTGGGCTGGGCCCTCAGCGGTGCCCTGGCCACCATCAGCTTCGCCCTCTATATGCCGATGCTGATGCTGCCCCCGACCCGGTGGCTGGCCGACGACAGCGATCTCGTCGTGCTCCTCGCCGTGGGTCTCGCGGTGGCCTCGTGCCTCCTCGGCTGGCGGGTGATTCTGGCGCTGCCGCTCTCCCGGCGCGGCGTGGTGCGGGCAGGGTGCGCCCTGGCGCTCGCGGGCGCGTGCTTCACCGCCACCTACGTCCATGTGCTCTCGTACGACCTGCCGCGGGACGAGCCTCTGGCGGTGGGAGAGCGCGCGCCCAGCATCGTCGGAACCGATCACGAGGGCCGGCACGCGGACCTCCGCACGTATCGAGGCAAGCCGGTGCTGGTGATCTTCTTCCGCGGGCGTTGGTGACCCTACTGCCTCCGAGAGCTCGAGGGCCTCGAGCTCGTCGCAGATCGGCTGGACGACATGGGCGGCACCGTCCTGGGGATCAGCGCGGAGACCGCCGAGGACCAGCGCACCTACACGGAGGGCCTGCACCCGAACATCCGCATCCTGGCCGACCCGGAGCGCGAGATCATCGGCCGGTGGGGTTTGACCCATCGCTCGATGATGCGGGAGGTCGCGCGTCCGGCGCTCCTCCTGGTGGGGCCACGTGGACGCATCCGCTGGACCCACCTGACCCACGACTGGAAGGCTCGCGCCGCCCCGGAGGAGGTGTGGGCCCAGGTGGAGGCGCTGAAGCCATGAGCGCCCCCACGACCGGCACCCCGCCCACACCAGGCCCCGAGGATATCACCGCCTGGCAGGGCGCACCGCGTGCCCGCGACACTCGCCTCGCTGGGGATCGGGCGCTCGCGGCTGCGGGCGCCATCTGGGCCTTCTTCGGCTCCCTGGCGGTCTTCATCACCGGCACCCCCAAGGCGCCCGAGGTCATCGTGGGCAGCTTCGGGGTCGCCGGCCTTTGGGGGCTCTGGGTCGCGGTGGGCCGCCGCATCCCCGAGCGGCGCCGCCTGGCGAGGACGCGCTATCGGGTCGCCGGGGGGCAGCTCCTCATCGAGGAGCCCAGGGGCACCCGCTCCTTCGCCCTCGACACCCTGGCTCGCCTCTATGTCGATGATCTTGGCACGGTCTGGACGCTCGCCACCGCGCCCGGGTCCCACTGGACACCTGCCTTGCGTCATCTCGAGGACGCGGAAGCCGGTGCACGAGCCCTCGCCGCTGGCGGCGCCGTGCGAGTCGAGGCTCCAAGGTCACGCAGGGGCGACACCCGATGAGCCACAAGCACGCGGACAAGCGTTTGGCCCTCGCGGAGTCGGAGTGGGCCAGCGAGATCCACCGGCGGATCTCGGCCATCGCGCTCTGTCTGCCGGAGACGAAGGAGAAGTGGTCCTGGGGCCACCCCACCTATCGGGTCGGGGCCAGGGAGAAGATGTTCGCCAGCTTCGGCGGCAGCGAGGAGGGCGCCTCGATGGGCGTCAAGACCTCGATGGAGCGACAGGCCGAGCTGGCGGGGGGGGACTTCCGCTTCGTGGTGGCGAAGTACGTGGGCAAGCACGGCTGGGTGAGCATGAGCCTCGACGAGGATCATCCGGAGGATCTGGACTGGTCGCTCATCGAGGAGCTGCTCGTGGACAGTTGGCGCCGTGTCGCCCCCAAGAAGATCCTGAAGGCGTGGCAGGCGGAACGCCAGCCGAGCGCAACAGGGGAATCATAGAGGGAGCCTCGGGGCGCGGGAACCTGAGCGTCAGGCCGGTGTCGACAGGGGCATGTTCTGCTCGCCCCCCCGTCGTCGCTCTGCCCTCCCCCTCCCCCCTTTCCTGGTCCTGGCGCTCTGCTTGCTCGGCGCCCCGGCGGCCTCCGCGGACTTCCTCTCGGCGACCCTCGGCCAGCCGGTCGAGGAGATCGCTCACGTCGTCCGTGCGCGGGCGATCGACGGGCGCCTCGAGGCCCACGTCCGACGCAGCTTCGCGAACGCAGGAGACATCCCCGACGAGGTGGTGATGCAGCTCTCCCTGCCTTCGGGGGCCGCGGCGACGGGACTGCGCCTCCGGGCCGGCGGGCGCTGGTACGAGGGCGAGCTGATGGACGCCAACGAAGCGAGCGATCGCTACGAGACCTTGACGGGCCTCGGCGTGCAGGCCGCCCGGGATCCGGCCCTCCTGCACTGGACCGGCGTCGGCACGATGGGCCTGCAGGTCTTCCCGGTCTTCGCGGATGGACGACACGCCACGATCGAGTACGACCTGGTGGTGCCCCTGGACTGGGCGGAGGGCGCATGGACGCTCCAGTGGCCCGCTGCCGAGGGCGACACGCCCGCGGAGAACCTGGCGCCGCCGGAGCTGCACGTCCAGGCCGAGGGCGCCGAGGTCCTGGTCCAGGGAGCCCGCATCACCATCCGACCCCACGAGCGCCTCGGCGAGGTGCGGGCCCGCCTCGGCCGCGCGCTGGCGGGAACAGAGGCCGCCTTCGCGCGTCTCGACGTCGAGGCACCCGCCCAGCTCAGCGTGGTGCCGCGCGCGCCTTCCGTGGTCTTCGTATTCGACGGCTCGTGGTCCGTCCACGAGAGCGAGCTGGCGGCGGCGCTGCGGATCGCCCGCGCCATGCTGGAGCTCACCCCCGACGCGCGCTTCGACGCGGGGGTCTTCGATCGCGTCGCGCGCTCGATCGACGGCGGCCTCCTACCGGCCGACGTGGGTCCAGAACTCCTGGTGCCGGACACGGTGTCCAGGGCCAATGGCAGTCACGTGGCATCCGGGATCACCCGC
>CAZEHU010000613.1:0-2907 GCA_964511605.1 uncultured Myxococcales bacterium | reverse complement strand
CACCGGCCGGGCCACCCGGCACCCCACCGGCCGGGCCACCCGGCACCCCACCGGCCGGGCCACCCGGCACCCCACCGGCGGAGCCACCGGCCGGGCCACCGTAGGATCCGTCGGGACCTCGAGGGGCCGCGGCACCGGATCCGTGGGCGGCGCCATCGCGGCGACCTCCGGAGAGGAAGTGGACGCGGCGGGCCACCACCTCGGTGATCCAGCGATCCTGGCCCTTATCGTCGGTCCACTTGTGGGTCTGCAGGCGGCCCTCCACGGCCACCTCGCGCCCCTTGTCGAGGTAGCGATGGCAGTTCTCCGCCGCCCGCTCCCAGGTCACGACTCGATGCCACTCGGGATCGAGGCGCTGTCCCTCCCGATAGACGTCGGTGGCCACGGACATGGTGCCGCGGATCTTGCCGTTGGCGGTGGTCTTCAGCTCGGGCCGGCGGCCGAGGCGGCCGACGAGGAGGACGGTATTGACGGACATGGTTCCCTCCTTGGGGGGATGTGGGGATGCAGGGCTGTGGGAAGGCAGGATCGCGATTCCCACGAGGTGGGGATCGGGTCGGAGGCTACGCAGCGGCTCGGGCAGATGCGCCCTCCTCGGGCGCGACCTGTCCTCGGCGAGCTCGGGGCCCGCGGATCTGGGCTGCGGCCTCGGCCTCGGCCCAGGACTGGCGCACCCTCGCCTGCAGATCGGCGAGGCGCGCGGGATCTGCGAGGAGCGCCGACCGCGCACGCTCCCGGCCTTGGCCGAGGCGCTCTGAACCGGAGGAGAGCCACGTCCCAGCCTTGGAGATGAGCCCGTGCTCGAGGCCCGCGTCGAGCACCTCGCCGGCGGCGCAGATCCCCCGGCCGTAGAGCACATCGAACTCCGCCTGGCGGAAGGGAGGCGCCAGCTTGTTCTTGGCCACCTTGACCCGGGTGCGGTTGCCGAAGGCCGCCCCATCGGAGCCCTTGAGGGTCGCGATGCGCCGGATGTCCAGCCGCACGGAGGCGTAGAAACGCAGAGCCCGGCCGCCCGTCGTGGTCTCCGGGCTGCCGAAGCTGACGCCGATCTTCTGCCGGAGCTGGTTGATGAAGAAGATCGCGGTGCCGTTCCGGTGGGCCGCGGCGGTGATCTTGCGCAGTCCCTTGCTCATCATGCGGGCCTGCAGCCCCACGTGGTGATCGCCCATCTCGCCCTCGATCTCCGCACGGGGCGTCAGGGCCGCGACCGAGTCGACGATGACGAGCTGGACGGCACCGCTCGAGGCCATCAGCTCGGCGATGTCGAGGGCCTGCTCTCCACAATCGGGCTGGCTGATCAGCACCCGGTGGAGATCGACCCCGAGCGCCTCGGCGTAGACCGGGTCGAGGGCGTGCTCCGCGTCGATGAAGGCCGCGGTGCCGCCGGCTCGCTGCACCTCGGCGACCGCGTGCAGGGCCAGCGTCGTCTTGCCCGAGGACTCCGGACCGTAGATCTCGATGATCCGTCCGAAGGGGAGCCCGCCCCCACCGAGGGCACGGTCGAGGAGCATCGAGCCCGTCGGGAAGGTGGAGGCCGTGGCCTGGGGGCCGCCGCCGAGCGGCATCACGGCCCCCTCGCCGTGGCGCTTGCGCACGAGGCTCATGAGCTTGTCCAGGTCGGGGGGAGAGGAGGAGGAGGAGGTGCTACGCTTGGCCATCGGGGACTCCTGGCTGGACTGGGGTCGGGACATCGACAGGAGGGACCACCGCGGTCCCCCCCGGCGCTGGAGGGCCTGCTGCGTCGTCCGGCCACCGGCGCCTCGAGGCGCCAGGATCGGTCGACGACTGGGCGAGGGTGGACTCGAGGGGACCCGAAGGCTGGCTACGAGGCAGGGGGTCTCTGAGCGGTCCGCCGGCGATGCGCGAGGCAGGGCCGTGGGACCTGGCCTCCCGCGCGGCGGCGCGATCGAGACAGCGGAAGGTGAGAGCCTCGGCGACGTCGGACCGCGCGATCGCTCCGCGGCCCGCGAGATCGGCCAGGGTCCGGGCCACCCGGATGATCCGATGCCAGGCGCGGGCCGTGAGGCCCAGGGCCCGAGCGGCCCTCGCCAGGTAGTGGCGCTCCTCGGGCCCGAGGCGCGCGTGTCGCTCCAGGTGGGCGAGCTCGAGCTCCGCGTTGGTCACGCTGCCCCCGGAGTGTCGATTGCGGGCGCGTTGGACGCCTCGCGCGCGCTCCACCCGCTCGCGCACGGTCACGGTGGCCTCCCCGATCGGCTCTCCGACGAGCTCCTCGGCCCGAACGGGCTCCAGCTCGATCTGGATGTCGATGCGATCGAGGAGGGGCCCGCTGATCTTCCGCCGATAGCGATGGATCTGGTCGGGGGTGCAGCGGCATCGACGCCGCGGATCACCATGATGGCCGCACGGGCACGGATTCATGGCGCAGATGAGCACGAAGGCGGCGGGGAAGGTCACCTGGCGGCCGGCTCGCGAGACGGTCACGTGGCGATCCTCGAGGGGGCCACGCAGGGACTCGAGGGCCGCACGCGACAGCTCCGGCGTCTCATCGAGGAAGAGCACACCCCTGTGCGCGAGGCTCACCTCGCCGGGCCTCGGTGGCCTCCCGCCCCCGACGAGGGCGACGTGGCTGGCCGACGTATGCGGCGCGCGGAAGGGGCGAACCGTCACGAGCCCCTCGTCCCCACGCAGGAGCCCGCTCACGCTCTGGATCCGCGTGACCTCGAGGCTCTCCTCGAGCTCGAGGGGGGGAAGGAGCCCCACCAAGGCCCGCGCCAGGAGCGTCTTCCCGCAGCCCGGGGGACCGATCATCAGGAGGTTGTGGCCGCCGGCCGCGGCCACCTCGAGCGCTCGACGGGCCCGTAGCTGCCCCCTGACCTGCGCGAGATCGACGCCAGACGAGCGGCCCGGCGCCGCGCCGAGCCGCGGAGGCGGAGGCGGAGCCACATC
>CAZEHU010000612.1:0-2919 GCA_964511605.1 uncultured Myxococcales bacterium | reverse complement strand
CCCGGCGGCGATGTGCGCGGTGCGCAGGGCGGGACGGAGGCGCCTGAGGGAGGGGCCGAGAGCCCCGCGCCGGCCGAGCCGATCCCGGATCTCATCGCCCACGAGTGGGGGACCTTCACCAGCGTACAGGGGACCGACGGCGTCACCCTCGAGGGCCTGCACCACGAGGAGGAGGCCCTCCCGAGCTTCGTGCACGACGTCTGCGACGCCGCCGCCGACTGCTGGCAGACCACGCCTGTGAAGCTGAACCCCGCGATGCTGCCCGAGCCCGTGACCCAGAAGCTCGAGACGCCGGTGATCTACCTGCACGCCTCCCACCCCGGGGAGGTGGAGATCACGGTGGACTTCCCCGAGGGCATCATCAGCCAGTGGTATCCGCGGGAGACCTCGCGCCTCCCCCTGCCGGGGCTTCCGATCCCGGCTATCGCGGATGGGCAGATGAGCTGGAAGGCCCAGGTGGATCCCAACCTCGACACCTCCACGATCCCGTGGGTGCCCGAGGACGGCGTGTGGCAGCCCTCCCGGAACGTGGAGGTGGCGCCCCTCGAGGTGGAGGGCGAGGCCGAGCGCTTCATCTTCTACCGGGGCCTCGGCCGCTTCGAGCTACCGGTCCAGGCGGTGGATCTGAACAAGGAGCTGGTGAGCATCACCAACAAGAGCCTCGATCCTCTGCCCTCCGCTGTGCTCCTGCATGTCCGCGAGGAGGCCGGCGGAGCCAGGACCGGCCGCGTGGTGCCCCTGGGCTCCCTCGCCCCCGGCGAGCAGCGTCAGGTCAGCTACACGGTCGAGAGCCTCGAGGAGGGCGCCTATCTGTCGGATGTGAAGGCAGTGCTGAAGACCGCCCTCGAGGACGCCGGCCTCTACTCGGACGAGGCCCAGGCGATGGTGGACACCTGGCAGCGGAGCTGGTTCCTGTCCGCGGGGCTGCGGCTGCTCTACGTGGTGCCCGAGGCCTGGACCGAGTCGCTCCTGCCGATGACGATCAGCCCGGCTCCCGACGAGCTGGTGCGCACCCTGGTGGGACGCATCGAGATCCTCACCCACGAGGAGGAGGGGATCGCCACGGGCCGTGTCAAGGAGCTCCTGGAGGGCGGCACCACGGAGGCCGCGATCGCCGAGCTCGCCGAGGAGCTTGGCCGCTTCGCCGAGCCGAAGGTGCGCCGCGCCTGCTACGTCCTCGTGCAGGATTGGGGGGAATCGGAGCTGGAGGGGCAGTGCATCGTGCTGACCCGAGCCATGGAGTGGCTCCCCTGATCTGTCATGCTGGGATCCATGCATCGAACGCTCGCCCTCCTCTTCGTGCTCCCCCTCGTCCTCTCTTGTGACGGGGGGGATGCCTCGGAGCCGGAGCCCGACGTGCAAGCGGAGTCGACGGCTCGGGCGCGGCCGGAGCCCAGCCCGGATCTCCCAGCGGAGCCGGCAGCGGGGGCCGAGGTCCAGCCCGAGTCGGAGCCCGAGCCCGAGCCCGAGCCTGCGGCGCCGACGGCAGCCCAGCTCCTCGCGTGTGCCACCGGAGCAGCGGATGCGATCGGCACCCCCGGCGTGGTGGTCCATGAAGCGGGCACCCTCTCCACCTTCGTCGGCTCCGATGGGGAGGCCGTACCCGGCGCCCCCCGCGAGGCCTCGCTGCCCGACTTCGTTCAGAGCAAGGCTCCCGCCGAGTCCCCGCTCACGAGGCTCCACGAGTCCGTGCTCTGGCTCCACAGCGAGGCAACGTCCGAGGTGGAGCTGGTCGATACCCTCGATGGGGAAGCCACCGAGCAGTGGCCGCCGGGGATCGCGGGCGCGGGAGGCCAGACCTCCTGGCAGCTCACGCTTGGGGCCGGGGCCACGACCGTCGAGGCCCTCGACACCTGCGACGTCTTCACGCCCCTTCGCCGGGCGGCCACCACGGAGCTCAGGGCCGGCGATGTCGTGGAGCGCTTCGTGCTGCGCGGCGGGGCCTCCTCGTGGGTGCTCCCTTCCTCGGTGGAGGATCTCGGCGATCACGGCCGCGTGGTGGTGGAGGGCCTGATCGCTCCGCTGACGATGTACTTCGTCCACGTGCATGCGGGCGGCGCGCTCATCAAGGAGCAGGTGCTCACGGGGGAGGTGACCGACTTCCAGTACCTGCCGACGCCCAAAGAGACGAACTTCCAGGTCTTCGACGAGCTGGCTCGGGCCGAGCTGGCCTCAGGGCTGGCGGCGGCTGGCCTCACCGAGGCCGAGGCGCTGGCAGTCGTGGACACCTGGGCCTTCAGCGCGTTCCAGACCTGGGGGCGTCGCGTCCTGATCCTGGCGCCGGTGTCATGGCTCGAGGGGAGGATCGACACGGCGATCACTCCCGCCCCCGAGGAGCACGTCCGGGTCTACGTGGCGCGCATCGAGTTCATGACCGAGACTGACGAGCTCGAGCTCACGACGAACCTGGACCTGTGGCAGGATACGAAGACCACCGCCGAGATCCTGGAGGCCCTGGGCCCCTTCCGGGAGGCGAAGCTGAGGCGAGCGAGCGCGCTCCTCGAGGGGACGAACCTGGGGGCGTGGGTGGACACCCTCGTCTCCTCGATCGGCCCGTAGTCCCTTGGCTCGTCGCGGGGGCGCTGCCCCTCCTGGCGGCCCTCCTCCTCTACCTGCCCGCGCTCGACGCGGGCTTCGCCTACGACGACACGGCGGCGGTGGTGGACAACCCGCTCGTCACCGGCGAGCGGCCGGCCCTCGAGGTCTTCACCAGCGACTTCTGGGGGGGCCGCGAGGGGGTCCGTGAGCTCGCGAGCTGGCGCCCCCTGACACTGCTGAGCCTCCGGCTCGACGACGCCTTGGGGGGGGGCGCTCCCGGGGCCTTCCACGGGACGAACCTGCTCCTCCACCTCCTCGTCCTGCTGGCCTGGCTCGCCGCGCTCCGGGCCTGGAGCGTGGGGCCCCTTCGCGGTGGCCTCC
>CAZEHU010000611.1:0-2925 GCA_964511605.1 uncultured Myxococcales bacterium | reverse complement strand
CGCGAGCGCCTCGTCGCCAGCGAGGCCGAGCTCCTCGTCCTCTACTCGACCATGTGGCCCTCGATCCTCGGCCATCAGATCCAGGCCCGCGAGGCCCCCGAGTGGGTGCACGTGGACGAGCTCTTCCACCACCTCGGCTCGATCCCCTACCGCTTCCGAATGGACCCACAGTTCGCGGGCTCCTTGCGAGAGGTCGCCGAGGCCCGGGGCCTGCACGCCCGCACGGTCGATCACCACGGCTTCCCGATCGACACGGGGAGCGTGGTGGCCCTCGAGCTCTTGTGTCCCGACAACCGAATCCCCGCCTGTATCCTCTCGTCGAACGTCTACGCGGATCGGGCCGAGACCATCGTCCTCGGCAAGGCGACCCGGGAGGCGATCGCCGCCAGCGGCAAGCGGGTGGCCGTGGGCATCGTCAGCACCCTGTCGAATCGCCTGTTCACGGACTGGATCGACCCGGCGGACGATCACGTGCACTCGCCCAAGGACGAGGAGTGGAACCAGAAGCTCCTGGAATTCCTCGGCGCCGGCCGGCTCGAGGATAGCGCCCAGCTCTCCCGCGAGATCCACCGCCAGATCCGCGTCCACAAGGTGGTGAACTTCAAGCCCCTGTGGTGGCTGAGCGCGGTCATGGGCCAGCACAACCGCTACGAGGGCGAGGTCCACGCGTACGAAGCGGTGCACGGGACGGGCTCGGCGGTGATCAGCCTCGCCCCCTGTCTGTCCGGGGTCGGAGATAAGGAGTACGACGAAGAGGATGTGGAGCGCTTCCAGGGGGATCGGGAGGTCCTCGCCAAGACCTCGGGACCGGGGCCAGCGGCAGAGGCGCAGCCGGCGGCACGTGGCGAGATCACGTCGACCGCGGCGGCGCCGCGACCGGTAGGGGCGTATCCCCACGCCCGGCGGGTGGGGGAGCTCCTGTACGTCTCGGGCATGGGGCCCAGGCAGTCTGGCACGGACCAGATCCCCGGAGGGCCGATCCGGGACGCGGAGGGGGCCCCGCGTGACTACGACATCCGGGCCCAGACCCACGCCGCGGTCGACAACGTGGCCCGGGTCCTCGAGGCCGCGGGCTCCTCGCTCGATCGGGTCGTCGACGTCACGGCCTTCCTCGTGGACATGGACCGGGACTTCGCCGATTACAACGAGGTCTATGCCGAGCGGCTCGGCGCCATCGGACCGACCCGCACCACCGTGGCGGTCTCCGCGCTGCCGACCCCCATCGCGGTGGAGCTCAAGGTGATCGCCGTGCCCGGCCCGGCGGGCCGCTGAGCGAGCGCCCGCCTTGCAGATCCTGGACATCTCGCCCCGCGTGGGCCCGGCGATCGCGGTCTGGCCCGGGGACGTGCGCTTCTCGCGGAGCGTCGCCCTCGATATGGCCGCGGGAGCCCACCTCACCCTCTCCTCGATCACGACGACGCTCCACGCCGGGGCCCACGCAGACGCTCCCAGCCACTACGCGGTCGACGGTCTCTCGATGGCCGACGTGCCGCTCGAGCGCTACCTCGGGCCCTGCCTCGTCGTCCGGGTGGCGATCGGCCCGGGAGAGCGCATCCTCCCGGAGCACCTCGAGCCGGGGCACTGGGAGGCGCTCGAGGCCGGCCCGCGCCTCCTCCTCCATACGGGCACCTTTCCGGATCCGGATCGCTTCAACGACGACTTCGCCAGCCTCTCTCCCTCGCTCATCGAGGCTCTCGCCGAGCGAGGGGTGCCCCTCGTGGGGCTCGACACCCCCTCGGTGGATCCCTTCGACGACAAGATCCTCCACAGCCACCGAGCCCTGGCGCGCCACGATCTGGCCAACCTGGAGGGGCTCGTCCTCGGGCACGTGCCCGAGGGGGCCTATACCCTCGTGGCCCTGCCCCTGAAGCTCGAGGGCTGCGACGCCTCGCCCGTCCGGGCGGTGCTCCTGCCCCCCTCGCTGTGAGCCTCCAGGCGGCCGTCGCCCTCGTCGTCGTGCTCTCGGCCGCTCGGGGGACAGAGGAGGCGCGCTGGGTCCTCCCCCCCACGGCGACCCGGGTGCTCGAGAGCCTGCGGGGGCCCGACGCGCCGCCTCTCGAGGTCCGCGCCCACGACGCGCTCCTGCGCTTCCCGGGCGCCCCTCAGGTCGAGGTGCGGATCGTGCACCCGAGCGTTGCCCCCGCGGGGGTACCGGCCGGTCCGAGCGCCGGATTCCTCAGCACGCCGGCCTGGGCCGAGCTCGCATCCGATCATCCAGCTCGCGCCTGGGTGAGCGCGGCCCTTGCGCGCGACACCGGTCAGATCCCCTGGCGCCGGCTCGAGCCCGAGAGGGCCGACCCGTGGGCTGAGGCCGTGGAGTACGAAGGCCCGTGCCGGGGCTCGGAGGCTCGGCCGACTACGAGCTCCCAAGAGGGCTCGGCGGGGGGTCCGGCGTGGCACCAGCCAGAGGAGCCAGCGGCCCGCCGGTGGCTGCGTCACGCTCCCGCTTGGAGCTGGATGCTCCTCCTCGCGGGGCTCGCAGGGCTGGGCCTCCTCGCCGATCGTCGAGCCCTGACGCGAGGCCGGCTGCTCGGCGCGCTGGTGATCAGCGTCGGCGGAGGGCTGCTCCTCGATCGGGCCACAGCGCGCCTCCTCCCCGCTCCTTGTCCGCGAACCGGACCGGCGCCTGCGGCCCTCGAGCCGCCGCCACCGGGCCACGTCGGTCTGTACAGCTTCGGGGAGTCGACGATGGCGGGCACTCCGTTCGGCCGAGTCCTGCGCCCGGACGTGGTGGCCTGCTGGGCCCTCGAGGAGGCCCTCGGTGGACATCCCGTGCACCTGGTGAACCTCGCCTCGGGGGGCTGGACCCTGGGGCCCGGCGAGCCCAGGGAGCTCTTCGACGTGCTGGCGGCGCCGGAGCGCTACCGGCCGGCTGCCATCCTCGGCTTCGTGGGCCACAACGTGCTCACCGCGCCCCACGCGGAG
>CAZEHU010000610.1:0-2927 GCA_964511605.1 uncultured Myxococcales bacterium | reverse complement strand
CCCTCCCGGGCCCCTCATTACAATCAAAATGAATGAGCGCTCAGTCACCGCCCCCGAGCCTCGGACCCTGGCCTTCGAGACCCTCGGGGGATCGCAGCCTGCGACGCTCTTCGAGCCCGGCATAGGGGAGGGCGAGGGCAACCTCTCCGCCGCGCCTTCGGCTCCTCGCAGCCTCGGCCCGATCGTCGGCGTCCTCCCGGCCCTCGGCATCCGCGCGAGCTACTACGAGGACCTGGCCCGGCAGCTCGCGGCGCTCGGTCTCCCGGCCCTCGTCGCCGACTGGCCGGGCCACGGCCAGAGCCCGATCCGCCCCTCGCGCCGGAGCGCGTGGGGCTACGAGGGGTTGGTCCACCACGCCGCGGGCCTCGCGCGCGCCGTCCGGGCGGCCTTCCCGGAGCGCCAGCTCCTCTGGCTGGGGCACTCGATCGGGGCGCAGATCGCCCTGATGCACGCAGGCCGATCGCCCGAGGGCATCGCCGGGATCGTCGCCCTCGCGGCCGGCACCCCCCACCACCGCACCTGGCCGCGCGCCTACGGCCTCCGGGTGCGGGTCGCGGGGCTGCTCTTCCCCTGGATCGGGCGCCTCGCCGGGACCTTCCCGGGCGATCGGCTCGGCTTCGGCGGAAGGGAGTCCTGGCGCCTGATGGAGGAGTGGTCGCAGCTCGTCCGCACCGGCTCCTTCCGCTTCCCCGGCTTCGACGGCCAGGGCGCCATGGCCGCATGGACCGGACCGGTCTTGGCGATCCGCCTCGCCGGGGATGCTTGGGCGCCCGAGGCCTCCCTCCTCGAGCTCCTCAGCCAGACCGGCTGCGCGGATCCGACGCTCCACCTCTGGCGACCCCCGGACGGGCGGACCCATAACTCCTGGCCCAAGGCCCCGGAGGCGGTCGTGGAGCGTGTCCGGCGGTGGCTCGCCGAGGAGGGGCTGGACGCGGGCTGGGAGGCGGAGGGCGGATCGGAGTAAGGTCCCGGGCGCCGGAGCGGGACGCCCCCCGCCTCGGGTGCCAGGGAGGCAAGACGATGGCCCTCGCCCACGAGCGCGCGCGGCAGGATCTCCGCGAGTGGCGCGGCATGCAGCCGAAGAACTACGTCACCTCGAATCGCCAGCTCGTCCGCCTGATGAGCGGGCTGATGGACGAGCGCGTGCTCGCCAACCACATGAACGAGATCGTGCGCTTCGGGAAGGTGGCCGCCGGCCCCCTCGAGGTGGCGGCGGCGCTCTCCAATCGCCCCCACAACCTGCCGCGGCTCGAGCGCTGGAGCCCGATCGGTGAGCGGGAGGAGGCCATCGAGCATCACCCGGCCTTCCACGACTGCGGGAGGCACATCTACGAGGACGGGCGGGTCATCGCGGCCTATGGCTCGGGCCAGCCCAACCTCCTCGCCCAGACCCTCTTCTACATCTCGAGCCACGCCGGCGAGGCGGGCCACAACTGCCCGGTGGCCTGCACGGCCGGGGTGGTCAAGGCGCTGGGCGCCCTGGGCTCCGACGAGCTCAAGGCCCGCTACCTTCCGAGCCTGTTGGATAGTCGCTATAGCGAGCGCCTCGATGGCGCCCAATTCCTCACCGAGATCCAGGGCGGCAGCGATGTGGGCTCGAACGCCGTCGAGGCCCGCCCGGATGGCCAGGATCTGGGCACCAGCCGCTGGCGCATCACCGGCGAGAAGTGGTTCTGCTCGAACGCCGACGCCGACCTCATCCTGATGACGGCGCGGGTACACGGCGCGAAGATGGGGACCTCGGGGCTCGGCCTCTTCCTGGTGCCGCGGGTCCTTGCCAGCGGCCACGTCAACGACTTCACCCTGCGACGCCTGAAGGACAAGCTCGGCACGCGCTCGATGCCCTCGGGGGAGATCGACTTTCACGGGGCCCGGGCCTGGGCCCTCGGCGCGGTGGACGAGGGCTTCCGGAACGTCATCACCCACGTGATCAACACCTCGCGCCTGTACAACTCGACGGGCTGCGCCGGCATGACGCGCCGAGCCCACCTCATCGCCCTGGCCTACGCCCGCGCCCGTCGCGCCTTCGGCCGGCCCATCGTCGAGTACCCCCTGGTCCAGCAGATGCTTGCGGATACGGGCACCACCAGCGCCGCGCTCGTCGCGGGCTGCCTGCATCTCGCGCGCCTCTTCGACGACGCGGAGGGCGGCCAGCTCGACGATCGGGGCCGCGCGTTCGTCCGGGTGGCGACGAACCTGGTGAAGATCCGCTCCTGCCAGCACAGCCACCGCGTGATCAACACCGCGATCGAGACCCTCGGGGGCAACGGCACCATCGAGGACTTCTCGCCGCTGCCCCGCATGCTCCGCGACAACGTGGTCTACGAGAACTGGGAGGGCACCCACAATACGCTGATCACCCAGTCGGTCCGGGACTTCCAGAAGCATCGGCTGCACGAGGGCTTCCTGAGCGCCCTCCGCGAGCTGGTGACCCCGGCGGACGCTACGATCGCAGCGGCGATGGGCCCGGCGAGCGAGCGCCTGTCCCGGGCGAGCCGCGCCATCGACCAGATCCTGCGGGTCGACGACTCGGGCCTCGCGGCCTGGCAGCTCCGCCCCCACGCCGAGGCCCTGGCCGACTGCATCTTCGCCGGCGCCTGGGCCCGCGACATCACGACGGAGACCGACCCGGAGCGGCGCGCCGTCGAGATCGACGGCCTGGCATGGTTCTGCCAGGAGCACCTCGGGACCGCGGAGGCGCAGCGCACCCGGGCGCTGTCCGAGGCAACGCGGAGGGTGGCGCTGCTAGAGGTGTAGCCGCCGCTGCCCCCCCCCAAAGCCAAGCTCAGGGGACGGCCGCCAGCCGGTAGACCCCCTCCCTCGTCGACGCCCAGCGCGGGGGCTTGCCGGTGGACGGGCGCGGCCACACGTCGTGCAGGCGGCCCGGCGGCGCGGGCCGGCCGGAGAGCACGCTGTCCGGAGCAAAG
>CAZEHU010000609.1:0-2928 GCA_964511605.1 uncultured Myxococcales bacterium | reverse complement strand
CAGGCCCAGAGCACCCCCGACAACGCTGTCCGCTGCGGCAAGCTGCGGAGCCGCCTGCGCGGCGAGGTCCCCGAGGCCGTGGCCCCGGCGACCGGCGCGGACAGCGATCCCTTCTCCACCACCCACGAGCCCTGGCCTGAGGCCTCCGACGCTGCCGATCCCCTGGTGATCAGCAAGAGCGGCGAGGGCGTCTTCGACGACTTCTTCTCCCCCTCCGAGCCGCCGGAGATGTGGGACGTGGTCGATGCTCCCGCCCCCTCGGACGACGACGAGGCGCCGCGCACCGGGAACCGAGCCTACGCAGCCACCGAGGAGGCCCCGGCTCGGCCGCCGAATACGCGGGAGGAGGGCTTCGACGTCCTCACAGAGGAGCCCGCAGACGACGGTCCTGCGCCCGCTGCACGCCGCAAGGGCCCCGAAGCCTTCATCCTGCGCTGGGTCGATGCGAAGCTCGGCGATCAGATGATGCGCATGGAGCCCGGTGGGGATCCGGTCATCATCGGCCGCAACCCCGGCGTGGACATCCGCGTCTCGGAGGCCACGGTCAGCCGCCGCCACTGCGAGCTCCGCTTCTCTGACGAGAAGCTCGACGTGGAGGATCTCGGCTCGAGCGCCGGCACCATGGTCAACGGCCGGAAGATCAAGCGGGCCCAGGCGGCCGCGGGTGATCTCGTGACCTGCGGCCGACTGGAGATCCGCGTCGAGGCGATCAACCCGCCGCCCCCGGAGACCACCGGCGAGCCCAAGCCCCCGCCGACCCTGAGCGGCCTCGGTCCCTGGGAGCTGATCTACACCGATCCCGCCGGACAGGACTACGGCCTGGAGATCCGGCCCGGCGACGACTGGGTGATCATCGGCCGCATGCCGGACGTGAACCTCTGCGTCGCGGAGCGCTCCGTGGGCCGGCGGCACGTACGGGTCGGCTACGAGGGCGGCAAGCTCGTCGCGATCGATCTGAAGAGCACCAACGGCACCTTCCTCAACGGGGAGCGGGTGATGCGGACCGAGCTGTCCGCCGGGGACGTGCTCCGACTCGGCGACGTGGACATCCACGTCCACGGGCCGCCGCCCCCGGAGCCCGAGGACCTCGAGGCCTCCTGGCACGACGGCTGGGACGAGACCTGGGAGGAGGGCGAGGGCGCCCCGCCGGAGTGGTACCTGGTCTTCATGGACGACGAGGGGGTCCTGCGCCGCGAGACGCTGAACGCGGAGGCGCGGGTCCTGGCCATCGGCGCCGACGAGGACTGCGAGATCCGCTCCCAGGGCCGGGACCTCGAGCGCGATCACTGCGAGGTGACCTGGGAGGAGGGCGTGCTCATCGCCAACGATCTCGACACCTCAGGGGGCACCTTCCTCAAGGGCCAGCGCATCGACGAGCGGGTCCTCCGCAACGGGGATGTGATCCGCTGCGGCTCGCTCGAGGTGCGGGTCCTCCGCGGTCCCGAGGCCACGCGCACCGGGCTGACCGGCGAGATCCGCTCCGACGCCGCCGACACCTGGGCCCGCTTCATCCATACGCGGGACGACAGCCTCTGTGTCGTCTTCTCGATGGACGATCCGGATCAGGCCGCCGATCGGGCGGAGCTGACCGTCTGGGGTGACGGGGAGGCCCGGGTCGAGCTCATGGCCGACCAGGTCGAGACCAGCGTGGAGGCCCGCCTCGGCTCCGGTGTGCTCGACCTCGTGCTCGAGGGGCTGCTCGGTGCGGGCTTCCCGGACGCTCCCCCCGCCAAGCTCGACGAGGGCGAGGTGGCGACGGAGGTGACCGCCTTCCACGAGGAGGAGCAGATGAGCGTGCACCTCGGCCGCTCCCACCTGAAGCGCTCGGTGGCCTACGCGGAGGTCCTGGAGGGTGTGCGCCTCGTGGTCTCCGCGATCCGAGGATCGATGTAGGGATCGGCCCTGTCAGTGCAGGCGGGCCTCACGTACTGCCCCCCACTCGCGGCAGAGGAGCGCCACGCTGTCCCGGACCAGGCCCGCGCGCCCCTGGAGCGGATCGAGGTCGTAGCGATCCTGCAGCTCGGTCAGCTCCGACTCCACGTCGGTGAGCCGGTCGGCGAGCACGGCCAGGAGCCCCGGGTCTCGGGTGGCTCGGTCGTGGCCGGAGAACTCCTCGTCGTACTCGGCCATCACCTGGCCGCACTCCGACTCGAGGGCCTCCACCACCCTGGTGGCGGTGGCGCGCGCGCGCTCCGTTTCGATGCGCTGGAGCTCCTCTCCGTAGCGGGCCCGTCGCTCGGTGACGATGTCGATGTTCTTCTGGTTCGCCTCATCGCTCAGGCCCGCCCCGGCGAGGGCGAGCATCTCCTGGTGGATGGAGGCCAGGCTCTCGAGGATCTGCTCCATGACTGCGGCGCGCCGGGTCAACCGCGAGCGACCGGCGAAGTGGTTCTTGTAGCGCTCGAATTGGCGATTCGCGAGGTAGGCCATGAGGCTCGCTCGCTCGTCTGTCGTACCGGCGGCGCGAGCCTCCTCGATGGCGTCCGCCTCCTGCCGGTAGAGCGCGAGGTTCTCGGTGACCACCTCGATGTCGTCCCGGAGGGTGGTGAGCTCCCCCTGTGCGAGGATCCGGGCCATCTGCCGCTGGATGGTCTCGAGGTCACTGTTCAGCCCGCGCAACAGCTCGAGGTCCCGGGTGCGGCGGTCGTGGCCGGCGAAGTGGCGGTGGTAGCGGGCGATGAGGAAGTTGGCGCGAGTGCCCAGCAGGGCGGCACGCACGAAGCGCTCGCCGGCCGCGCGGGCCTCCTCGATGGCGTCGCGCTCGGCGCGCCAGCGCTCGGTGGCCTGGCGGGCCTCCGCGATGAGCTCTGCCGCGCCGGGACCCCGGATGCGGCGCGCGTCGTCCTCGAGGATGGCGACCTCCTTGAGGAGGAGGTGGATCTCGTCGAGATCGCGGGTGGCACGAGGGTGGCCGGCGAAGCGGAAGGT
>CAZEHU010000608.1:0-2932 GCA_964511605.1 uncultured Myxococcales bacterium | reverse complement strand
GCCTGGGCCGATCGCAGCGAGCACATCCAGTTCCCTCCTCCAGGCTCCGCCAGCAGCTCCCCCCCGCGGCCGGACGACGGCGATCCGCCACGGGAACAGGAGGAGGCCGGCGTCTACCCCTATCGCAGCCACGGGGCTGTGTTCTTCGACTGCGACTCGGATGCAGACCTCGACCTCTTCGTCGGCAATGGTGGCATCTACCCGACCCAGCGCGAGCCCAACCGTCTGTTTCTCGGCGCGGGCGCGGGGGCGAGCTTCTGGGTGGGCCTCGATCTGGAGGGCAGAGCGCCGAACCTCGATGCCATCGGCTCCGTGATTCGGTGTCGCCGGTGGCGGAACCGAGCGGGACCGCCCAGGCGCGCTACCGAAGGGTGACCCACAGCTCCGGCTTCAACTCGTCGGCTCCCCACGTCGTGCACGTCGGCATGGGAGAGCTCCCAGGGCCTTACGAGCTCCTCATTCGGTGGCCGGACGGGAAGGAACGGATAGAGGTCGTCGCAGGTCAGCAGGTCCACCATGTGGTGCAAGCCCCTTGAGGCCCCCTTTGCGCTCGAGAGGCCGGCGGGTCACAGAGCGGCGACGGCGCTCTTCGCGGAGCAGGACCCGCTCGCCCCATGACCCAGACGCGGGCTGCCTGGCGCGAGCACAGGGCTGGCTCCGGCGGGCTGCAAGCTACCGAGAGGATAAGCGCTCACCGTGCCCCCTCGCTTTCGGCCTCGGGGGCCCGATCCGAGACACGCTCCTAGCGACCGCGCGAGGCCCTCTTCCAAGCCTTGTGCGCCGCCTGCTGCGCCTTGCGGCTGACCGGATCCTCCACGTAGCGGCCCTTCTTCTTCTGGAAGGTCCACGTGCGCACCAGGCCCTTGTCGGTCGGGGCCTCCTGCGAGGGACGCTCGCCGCGGTCTTGAAAGCGGGTGGTCTCGACGCGGAGGATTCCACGCTCGGGGGCGGTGATGCGGTTTTGCCAGTGGGTGAGGGGGTCTTTCGCGCCGGAGACGTGCTCGACAGGGATCGTCCCGATCTTGTGGAATTTCCGGCCGCGCTTGAGCTGGAAGATCTGCCACTCCTTCGGCCAGTCACTGAGCGCCGTGCCGTCGATGACCGAGACGATCACCTCGCGGCCGGGATCGGCCACCAGGTCGACGAGGTTCACCTCCGGCGTTCGCTCCGTGAAGCTCTCGGCCCCGAGGATCTTACCCTCGCTGGTCGTGACGAAGACCGTCGCCTCCACCGCCCCCCACTGGTAGCGAAAGAGCCAGCGGGTCCCGTCGATGTCGAGGGGCGCCGCCTCGAGGTCGGGCACAGGATCGTAGCGTCCCAGCTCCTTCAAGCGCGCTTTGCCGTAACGGGGCAGGTGGCTCTTCAGCTTTCCGGCCGTGATCGCCGGCGCGTCGACCGGCGCGGGGAAGAGCGGCACGAGGCGGAGCGTGCCCGCGTCCTTCTTGCCGCGCTGGGCGGAGGCAGGCACAGCGAGGAGAGCGACGAGCAGCAGGGAGCCGAGGAGCCTTCGGCCGAGCGGGTTCGGGAGCGTCTTCATGGCCGAGGGACCTACCGCGGATGGGGGGAGAGAATCCAGCACAGACCGAGCCTAGGGACGTCGAGTCGCGCCTCATCCAGTTACGCCTCGGCGATCTCGGGCGCGAGCGAGCGTTGACGACCTCGGGCGCGAGCGAGGAAGGTCTGGGAGATGGGGAGGAGGGAACTGGGAGGCGGCCTACGTCTCGGGTCCGTGGAGCGTCTGCGCTGCGCGCTGGCGTGGGTCTGTGCCGTCCTGCTCGGCGCCCTGGGGTGCGAGGCGCTCACGCCGCCGACGCCTGGCTCGCTGTCGGTCTCCCTCGCCTGGGAGGAGGTCCCCGAGGAGCCCGTCTGGATCTGGGCGCGGCCCGAGCAGCGCCCGGCGGTGCGCGCCCGCTGGTCCGCGGCGGAGGCGGGCTTCACCCACGACGAGGTGAAGAGCCTTCGCGTCCGGGCCCGCTGCGGCGCCGATGCCCCCTCGCCAGGTCCCTTCGATCCCCCCTCCGACCCCCTACCAGGCGCCGAGCTCCAGATGTGGCAGCACGAGGGGGAGGCCGGCTGGGAGACCCTCGGCACCACCAGCGCCGACGCCGACAGCGCCGACACGGCCACGACCCCCTCGGCCGCCCTCGACTGGCAGTCCGCCTCCCCCGGGGAGGCCGGCCGCTTCCTCCGGGACCCGACCCTGACGGCGGCCCTGCGTTGTCGGCCGGCCGCTGGCAGCGGCTCGGCCTTGCCGCGACCCGCCGTGGCCCTCGACTACGTGGAGCTGCGGATCCGCGTCGGGGGAGATTGAGTGAAGCCCGACCTGATCGTGTTGGGCGGTCCCTCGCTGGATACGATCCGGCGCGGTGGCCGAGAGAGGGAGATCTTGGGCGGCGCTGGGCTGATGACGGCCCTCGCGGCCCGGGCGACGGGGGTGTCGGTGGGGCTCGTGGCGCGCGTACCGCTCGAGCTACCGGGCGCGCTGCGGCCCGCCTTCCGGCTCGGTGGGCTGACGCCCGAGGGCCTTCGAGTCGCTCCCGGTGCGGTCGCGCGCTTCCTCATCGACTACGACGCCGAAGATCGGGCCACCTATCGGGGGAGCGAGGGGGGCCTGGAGTCCGGGCTCTCGGCGGAAGATGTTCCCCGTCGGTGGCTCTCGGTGCCCTGGGTACACGTGACGCCGATCGCCGGCTCGGCTGCACGGAAGCTCGCGCTGGTGCGGGCGCTGCGACGCCGGGGGTGGGGCGGCCGACTGAGCGCCGGGACCTTCCCCTCCGCCGTGCAGGAGGAGCCGGACACCACCCGCGCCCTCGTGGCGATGTGCAGCGCCCTCTTCCTGAACCGGGAGGAGGCCGAAGCGCTCTTCGCGGGATCGCCGCCCGCACCACGCGTCCTCCGGTCAGCGACGTGTCGATTTCGATTGCCAGCGCTT
>CAZEHU010000607.1:0-2935 GCA_964511605.1 uncultured Myxococcales bacterium | reverse complement strand
TCCCACTCGGCTTCGGTCGGCAGCCGACCACCTGACCACCGGCAAAACGACACCGCTTGCGGCCAGCTCACACCATTGACAGGGTGCGTGTCTCGTCGCTTCCGCCCATACGTGTAGTAGTGATTGTAGGCATCGTTCTGGTGCATCTCCTCAGGCACCGAGCACTCCTTCGCCTCCACGCAAACCCGGTACTGCTTCACTGTAGTCTCCGTACGAGCAAGCCAGTACGTCGACAGCACCACATCGTGGACCGGCTGCTCGTCGCTCTCACCCTCCGTCGAACCCATCGAAAACCGACCCCCTTCGATGCGCACCCACTCCACGCCCGCCTTCCCTATTTCAACACTCGTATCCCCGCCGAGCTCCTTGGGCTCAGGGCGGGGGGGCGGGGGGGAGACTCTTGTCGCGGGCACCAAGTAGACCTCCCCGGTCAGCCCCATCAGGTGCTCGGGACGCTGCTTGCCGCCCGTCGCCTCCATCACCGCAGCCTTGATCCTCCGGAACGCGATCCCGATGTCGAGGCCAGGGGTCGGCAGGTGCTCGAGCAGCGCGGCGGCGAAGGGGCTGTGGCCCCGGCCGGCACCATCGGACGCGGTATCGCCGAAGGACGTCGCGAAGGCCACCAGGCTTTCGCCGGGCTCCTCCTTCGCGCGGACGAAGCCGCGGCTGGAGGTGCTCCGCGACCACCGCCGCGTGAACCCCTCGTCCCGGCAGGCGTCGAGGATGACGATGTTCGGCCCTCTCCCCCGGCCAAGGAGCCGCTTCAGGAGCGTATCGACCGAGTACGCATCCTCGGCGGCGTCCTCCTCGTTGGAGGCGTCGAAGCCGACCCCGATGAGGTAGTTCCTTCCTCGAAGCTGGAAGCCGTGCCCGGCGTAGTAGAAGAGCGCGATGTCCGAGGCGCCGAGGCTGTCCACGAAGCGGTTGACGGCCTTGCGCATCGCCTTCTTCGTGGCCAGGTTCCGGTGCAGCGACACGTCGAAGCCGAGCCGTCGCAGCATCTTCCCCACCGCCTCAGCGTCCTTGATGGGGTTGTCCAGCGGGGCGGCGCCGTAGGCGGCATTGCCGATGACCAGCGCGCGCCGCGCCTCCGTTGCCCGCTCTGAGGTCCCCGAAACATTGGCGACGGCGACGCCTTGCGGCAGACAGATCCCAGCGAGAGCAACGACGCAGGCCCGCGCTACGGCGAGCGTGGGGCGGCTGCGGGTCCGACCCGCGGACGGCGACAGGGCAGTCATGGTGCGGCCGGAGCATAACACTGCGAGCGCCCAGGACGAACCTGGGGCTGCACCTCGAGCCCGGTTGTCGGCCCGGGCCCTGTCCGTGTAGGCTCGCCGCCGCCCTCGGCCACACGCCGTCCCCACTCGCGGACCCGTCGCCCACGGAGTCGACCATGTCGTATTACCGCCTCACCCTCGCAACACTCGCGGTCACGGGCCTCTGTGCCTGCTCCTCGCCCGTCACGCGGGCGATCCCGACGGAGAAAGCCACGGGAGAGCTGGTCCTCGGTACCCCGACCCTCCACCTCCGCGCCGTCTTCGACAAGGACCCGAGCCCCTACATCGGGCGCTTCCCTTCGGACGCCACCGCTCCAGGCGATCTCTCGGAGTCCGGGGCAGCACAGACCGCGTGCAGCAAGTACGTGAAGTGGACCGTGGCCGAGGCCGCCGGGCACTTCGAGAAGATCCTCTTCGCCTCCGAGTCGGTGCAGGGGGAGATCGGCTTCGAGCCCATCGCCAGCGTAGGGGCCTCCCACACAGCCCGGGCCAAGGTCCTCGTCACCTACGACCAGACCATGTCCATGCGCTCGAACATCGAGGACTTCGATGGCTTCGAGGCCTGCTGCGCCGAGGGCCCCGGGCGCTGCACCGGCAGCTACGTCAGCGAGTTCGTGCGGGGCAATGGCATGGTCTACCAGTTCCTCGGCAAGGAGGACGAGGTGAAGGCCGATGGCTCCTGGAAGGCCTTCAGCGCCGAGGTCAAGTTCAAGCGCGGGGCCGCCTGGCGGCAGGTCACCAGCTTCCAGGACGCCTACTTCGCGTTCCGCACGACGGCACGGCGAGGAGGAGGCGGCGGCTGCCCGGACTCCGCCGGCTGGCCGGCACGCATCCCCAACAGCGAGTACGGCCTCTTCTTCCAGGGGATCTCGAAGCCCAAGTCCACCGAGCAGGCCGCGCGCGACGGTGCGATGGAGCACGCGCGCCGGCAGGTGGTGCGCTACGCCATCGGCGTGCGCCTGTCCGAGGCCGGCGTCCACGTCAGCTCGGAGATGGAGGGGGTCCTCGACGACATCGCCACCCGCACCTCCGAGAGCAGCGGCGTCGCCTCCCGCGTGCTGCCCTGCGGCCTCAAGGAGCCCCCGACCCACGAGGCGACCCCCCGCGGCATGAAGACCGTCCGCGAGGCCCTCGCTTTCATCAAGCGCTCGGACATCGACAAGGTCGCCGCCCTGGCCCTCGAGGAGACCGCCAACCTCCTGCACAAGAAGGGCCACATCGACGGCCACGCCAAGGCCAAGCTCCTGGAGCGCGCCAAGCTGCCCTGAGATGAGCCCGCGCGCCCTCGCCGTTGTCCTCGCGCTCGCCTGCGGTACGGGAGGTGCGTGCGGACCCAAGGGCGCCGGCATCGCGCCGGCGGCCGCCCCCGTGGAGAGCCGCCTCGCGGCGGCTCAGCCTGAAGCGGCATGGGAGGAAGCCAAGCCCGGGGTCTGCGAGTTCACCGCGGTGTGGGGCGAGGAGGACCTCCAGAGCATCAGCCGCTTCGATCCCGATTGGTCCGTCGAGCGAATCGAGCGCTTCCTCCACGAGCGCCGCCTCCGGTGGGTCCAGGAGCTGGCCAAAGGCTGCCCAACCGCTGCGGACCAGCTTCTCTACGCGGTCCAGCAGTGGCAGGAGGGACGCTCCCGCGACCGCGCCTACAAGTGCGCGGCCCTCAC
>CAZEHU010000606.1:0-2937 GCA_964511605.1 uncultured Myxococcales bacterium | reverse complement strand
GACCTCCTCTGGTCCTTCGAGCCGATGGCCGCGCCGATGGAGCGCATGGTGGCCGAGGCGGCCCCGAAGCCGGTCCGCCGAACGGGCCAGCGTCTCGGCCAGCGCCTGCCGCCCGGCGTGCACAGCTACCCCGGCGTCGTCGGCGCCGAGGGCGGCGCCACCACCGCCCCCGCGGGCGGCGCTCCGGCCGTCAGCCAGCGCGCGGTGATGGTCAGCCGGAAGCGCCGGAAGCGCCGGAAGTACTCCGGCAAGCGCATCAACCTGACCATCAAGGATGCCGAGCTGCAGCACGTCCTCACCTCCCTCGCGAAGGAGGGCGGCGTGAACATCGTCGCTTCGGAGGATGTGAAGGGGAAGGTCACCTTCCACCTCGAGAACATCCCCTGGGATCTCGCCCTCGATATGGTGCTCAAGGTGCAGGGATACGACTACGTCAAGGAGGCGGGCGTGTACCGTGTCGCGCCCTCCGAGGACATCCAGAAGGAGTTCGAGGCCGAGCTGAAGCGCAAGCAGACCATCGAGGAGCTCAAGCCGATGGTGGTGCGCTTCATCACGGTGAACTACGCGAACCTCGAGGACGTCTCCGGCCACATCCAGACCGTGCTCTCGAAGAGCGGCTCGGTCTCGGCCGATCACTCCACCTCGACCCTCATCGTGAAGGACACCGAGGAGGTGGTGGTGGCCGCCGAGGACATCGTCCGGCGCCTCGACGTGCAGCTCCCGCAGGTGCTCATCGAGGCCCGCATCGTCGAAGCCTCCACCAGCTTCAGCCGCGAGCTCGGTGTGCAGTGGGGCGGCAACTTCAACATGTCCCCGGCCTTCGGCAACCCGACCGGCCTCGCGTTCCCCTCGGTCGTCGGGGTCTCCGGCGGCGCGGACGATGCGACGGCGCCTCAGTCGGGCCTCTTGTCCTCCTCGCCCAACTTCGCCGTGAACCTGCCCGCCGCCGCCGGCGCCGGTGCTGGTGGTGCGCTGGGACTGAGCCTCGGCAGCCTCGGCGGCGTGGCGAACTTGAACCTCCGCCTGAGCGCCGCGGAGGAGTCGGGCACCGTGAAGATCATCAGCGCCCCGAAGATCCTCACCATCGACGGCCAGAAGGCCTCGATCCGGCAGGGGGTGTCGATCCCGATCTCGGTGGTCAGCGCCAACGGCGTGAACACCCAGTTCTTCAACGCCGAGCTCAAGCTGGAGGTGCAGACCTCCACCTCGCCGGATGGCAACATCCGCCTCGATCTCGACATCTCGAAGAACGAGCCCAACTTCGGCCAGACCTCGGCCCAGGGTGCGCCCACCATCGAGACCAAGGAGGCCCAGACCAGCCTCTTGGTCCGCGACGGCGACACCACGGTGCTGGGCGGCATCTACACGAGGAACACCGGCACCTCCCACCGGAACGTGCCCTTCCTCTCCAAGATCCCCATCCTGGGCTGGTTCTTCCAGACCAAGAGCCGCACGGACAATCGCTCCGAGCTGCTCATCTTCATCACCCCGCGCATCGCGAACCGCCGGGCCAGCCTGGTGGACAGCCTCGCTCCTTAGTCCAGACGGATGTCCGGACTGCCCGTGGAGCGAGGCGCCCCCTGATAACTTGAGGATCCTCACCCTGGTAGGCCTGTCGGGCGCCGGCAAGTCGACCGTGGGTGCGCTCCTGGCTGAGCGCCAGGGCGGGCGCCTGGTGGACGTCGATCGCGAGATCGTCGATCGCGCCCGGCGGCGGATCGACGAGATCTTTGAAAGCGATGGAGAGCAAGGGTTTCGGCGCCTCGAGAGGGAGGCGCTGGACGCGGCCCTGGCCTCGGCCCCCCCTGGGGTGCTGACGGTCCTGGTGCCGGGGGGCGGTGCCCCCTGCCAGGCGGGGATCATGGATCGCCTCCTCGGTCAGAGCCTGGTGGTGTGGATGCGGGTCAGCCCCGAGGAGGCGGCCCGTCGCCTCACCGCACCGGGGGCCGGCACCGACGAAGCGCGAAGCGCCGGCAAGGAGGTCCGCCCCCTCGTGGGCACCGAGGACGAGCAACAGACCATGCAGGCCCTCGCTGGCCTCTCGGTGATCCGGGAGATCGTCTACAGCCGCGCCCACGCGGTGGTGGACGTGGACGGCCTCGACCCCGAGGCGGCTGCGGACGCCGTCGAGGCGGCGGTGGCCGAAGCGAGGCTCGAGGCCGAGGCCAACGCGCACGAGGGAGCGTCCCGGACGCTCCACGTGGAGCTCGGGGAGCGCAGCTACCCGATCCACCTCGTGCCGGACCTCCCGGGCTTCCACGTCGCTCGAGCGGCCGTGGAGCTCAAGGGGGGACAGGTCGAGGACGCACCGATCCTCCTGGTCACCGATACCAACGTCCGCCCCCTGTATGCCGGCGGGGTGGCCCGGGCCCTCGAGGACTCGGGCTTCCGGGTCGACGTGGCCGAGGTCCCGGCCGGGGAGCTGTCGAAGACCCTCGGGACCGCGAGCGGCCTCGTGGATCGGGCGCTGGCCTTCGGGCTCGGCCGCCAGGATCTGGTGGTGGCCCTCGGAGGCGGCGTGGTCGGTGACCTCGCAGGCTTCGTGGCCGCCGTGCTCCACCGGGGGGTCCGCTTCCTGCAGGTCCCCACGACGCTGCTGGCCCAGGTCGACAGCGCGGTGGGCGGCAAGACCGGCGTGAACCACCCGGTGGGCAAGAACCTCATCGGCGCCTTTTGGCAGCCGAGCGTGGTGATCAGCTCGTCGGCGGTCCTCGAGACCCTGCCCGAGCGAGAGCGACGCTGTGGCCTGGCCGAGGCGCTCAAGCACGGCCTCCTCGGCAGCGCGCCCCTCGCGGCGTGGATCGAGGAGAGGGCCGAGGCGCTGGTGGCCCTCGAGCCCCTGCCCACCCTGGCCCTGGTGGAGGCCTGCTGCCGCATCAAGGCGGCGGTCGTCGCCGAGGACGAGCGCGAAGCGGGTCGTCGCCGGGTGCTGAACCT
>CAZEHU010000605.1:0-2944 GCA_964511605.1 uncultured Myxococcales bacterium | reverse complement strand
CTCCCGTGACGTCGCGGAAGACGAGCGCAGCCGGTCGTGGCGCCGAGCCGCCGCAGAGGGTGAGGATTGCCGCGAGGGCCCCGGCCCGGTACACGAGCGAGGTGTCCCTCCGTGTCCTGGCCTCTGCCGTGGTCGTGATCGCGCTCTCCTCTGGAGGCTGCAAGCGCCGTGCGCCGACCTCGTCCGAGGAGCATAGCGCGACCGAGGCGCCGAAGCTGCCCGCCCTCGATCAGGCTGCGGCGGCCGAGGCCGACGACGCGATCGCGGCCATCCAGGTACGCCAGCAGTGCAATCGTGTCATGGGCTGTGCGCCGGCCGAGGCGCTGCGTGCCCTCGGTGCGGGTGTGACCCCTCTCGTCGTCCGTGCGGTCCAGGGCGCCCGCCCGGACGCGGGGTACTGGGTCGTGCAGCTCCTGGAGCTCCTCGGCGAGCTCGGCGATCCCCGCGCTCGACCGCTCCTCCTCGCGGAGGTGAGGCGTCCGCGATGGGAGCGGCGGGCCCGCGCGGCCCTGGCGCTCGCTGCCCTCGGTCGCGCGGAGGAGGATCCGGCCCAAGACGGCCTCGAGGATGCCCTCGAGGACGCCCTCGAGGCCGTGCCGGAGGACGATCCCGCGTCGCGGGCGGCGCTCCTCTATGCGCTCGGGCGGCCTGCGGAGCTCAACGCCGCCCTGGGACTGGACGACGCGGCCCTCGTCTCCCTGAACCCGGGCTTCTACGCTCTGCTGGCCGAGCTGGTCGGCCGGACACGGGCGCCAGCGGGGCTGAGGCTCGTCCGCGTGGGGCTGGTGCATCGGGACCGCTTCGTCCGTCGCGCCTCCATCGAGGCAGCTCTAGCGCTCCGCGACGAGGGCTCCATCGCCAACCTCGTCGGGCGCCTCGAGGACGAGCTGCCCAGCATCCGGACCGCCGCGGTCCACGCCCTCAAGGCGATCACCGGCCGCAAGGTCGACGCCCCCGCCCACTGGCGGGCCTGGTGCCAACACCGCCGCTGCCTCGAGGACAATCCGGGGCGGCCCCCGGCGACGCCCGGCGCGACTACGGCCCCGCCTCGCGCAGGATCACCCGCAGGGTCAGCGCCCTGAGGTTGCGATCGGCGGTGGCCAGGAGCTTGTAGCGCTGGCCAGCGGAGACCCGATCACCGAGCGCCCCTCCCACAGCGTCGATCCAAGCCGTGAGATCGCCGTCGGGGCGGGGGATCCGGTACGCCTCCGGGAAGTAGCCGATGAGCCGGCGGGCGCGCTCGGCGAGCTCGTAGAGCTCCCGGCGCAGGGGCTCGTCGGGGGGCGGCCCCGTATCCGGTCGTGGACTCGCGGTGGCGGTCCATACGCCCGCGGTGGTGGTGATCTCGTCGAGGTCGACGCGCTCGACGCTCTCGATGCGGACGAGGATGCTGCCCTCGGGGACGAGGCGCGCCCTGATGGCCACGTCGAGGAGCTCCCAGCGGACAGGCGCCTCGGTCCGCCAGTCGATCTGGGTCGCGGCGATGATCGCGAGGCCTTCGGCTCCGGCGATCTCGGCCAGCGCGAGCTCCATCGGGCGGAGGGGCCGGAGGCTCACCGCCGCCCCAGGGAGGAGCAGCTCCGAGCGGAGCGGCCAGAGGGGCAGGGGGTTGTCGATGGTGGGGATCCTGGGAGCCCGGCGGGAATGCCGGTGGCGATCGCGCGCGATCTATGCTTGAAGCGCGCGCACAATAGGCGGGACTGGGAAGCGGCCGACCCCCTCTCACCCTCCCCGCCGCGGTGGAGGAGATCAAGCGCTGTGGCCCAGGTCGTTCTCGAGACCGTCACCAAGCGTTATCCCGGCGATGTCCTCGCCGTGCGCTCACTGGACCTCAGCATCCGCGACGGGGAGCTGGTGGTGCTCGTCGGGCCGAGCGGCTGCGGCAAGTCGACCACGCTGCGCATGGTCGCGGGCCTCGAGGAGATCAGCGAGGGAGAGCTGCGAATCGGGGATCGCCGGGTCAACGAGGTCGCGCCGAAGGACCGCGACATCGCCATGGTCTTCCAGAGCTACGCGCTCTACCCCCACATGTCCGTCTTCGAGAACATGGCGTTCGGGCTGCGCCTCAAGCGCACGCCCTCCGCCGAGGTCCAGGAGCGGGTGCGTGCGGCCGCCGCGACCCTGGGCATCGTGGATCTCCTCGGTCGCAAACCCAAGGCCCTCAGCGGCGGCCAGCGCCAGCGCGTGGCGATGGGGCGCGCCATGGTCCGCGAGCCGGCGGTCTTCCTCTTCGACGAGCCCCTCTCGAACCTCGACGCCAAGCTGCGGGTGCAGATGCGGGTCGAGATCGCGCGCCTCCACAGCCGCCTGGCGTCGACCATGCTCTACGTCACCCACGATCAGGTCGAAGCGATGACCCTCGCGGATCGGATCGCGGTGATGTCCGTCGGCCTCCTCCAGCAGCTCGGCACCCCGATGGAGGTCTACCACCGGCCCGCGAATCGCTTCGTGGCCGGGTTCGTCGGCAGCCCGGCCATGAACTTCCTCGACGGCCGCATCGAGGGTCGAGCCTTCGTGGGCGGAGGCCTGCGACTCGAGCTGCCGGCCGCCCACCTCGATCGCCTCGCCGCCGCGCCGCTGGGGGCCCTGACCCTCGGCCTCCGCCCGCAGCTCTTCACCCCCGTCGAGACCGGAGAGGCCGCCGCGCTCCGCGGAAGGGTCGACTTCGTCGAGAGGATGGGCGCGGAGTCCTTCGCCCATCTCGACGTCGAGGGGGGCGAGCTCCTCGTCGCCCGCCTCGACGGCGACACCCCGGTGGCGGCTGGCGACGTCCTCGAGCTCGGCTGCGATGCCGGGCGCGCCCACGTCTTCGACGCTGAGGGGATCAACCTCGTCGCCGAGCTCGCTCCCATGCCCTCCTCCTCACAGGACTCGAGCCCATGAAGCGCGTTCTCCCCGTCCGCTGGGGGCTCGCAGCCCTCCTCCTCCTCCTCCTGGCTCAAGG
>CAZEHU010000604.1:0-2946 GCA_964511605.1 uncultured Myxococcales bacterium | reverse complement strand
GCGACAGGCCCAAGCGGTCAGCCACAAGGCCGATGTCGCCCTCCTCGAGGCGCACGGCGCGGCGGATCAGCTCGGCCTCGACGTCCTCGGCCCGCGGCAGCTCGCCGGCGTGGCGGAAGAGGGTCTCGAAGGCCTGCTCCAGGCTCAGGTCTCCGCTCAGCGGACCTGCGCTCGTGGTCAGGCGTCTCAAGCGCGTGGCCTCGACCACGGCGCGCGGCAGGTCGGCGATGGTCAGGGTGGGGCCGCGGGAGACCACGGCCGCGCGGGCGATGATGTTCTCGAGCTCACGGACGTTGCCGGGGTAGCCGTACCCCTCGAGGGTCTCCATGGCGGCCGGATCGACGGCCCGGATGTCCTTGCCCTCCTCGGCGGCGTAGCGCCTCAGGAAGTGGCGTACGAGGACCGGCACGTCGCCGACCCGCTCGCGCAGCGCAGGGAGCTGCACCGGGAAGACCGCGAGGCGGTAGTAGAGATCCTCCCGGAACGCTCCCGCGGCCACCAGCTCCTCGAGCCCCTGGTGCGTGGCGCTCACGATGCGCACGTCGACGGGGATCGGCGTCTGGCCGCCGACCCGCTCCACCTCACGGGTCTCGAGGACACGGAGCATCTTCGACTGGAGGTGCAGCGACATCTCGGCGATCTCGTCGAGGAAGATGGTGCCACCGTCCGCCTGCTCGAACTTGCCGCGGGTGGTGGCGATGGCGCCGGTGAAGGCGCCGCGTTCGTGACCGAAGAGCTCGGACTCGAGCAGGGTGTCCGGGATGCCGGCGCAGTTGATCGCCACGAAGGGGCGGGACCTGCGCACGCCTCCGTAGTGGAGCGCGCGGGCGACGAGCTCCTTGCCCGTCCCGCTCTCGCCGCGGATCGCCACGGTCACGCGGGAGTCCACCGCATGCCGGAGCGTCTCGAACAGGCCCATCATCTGCGGGCTGACGGCCACGATGTCGGCGAAGCCATCGCCCGGGTTCGCGGCGCTCTCGAGCTCGACGACCCGGGAGGCCATCGCCCGATCGCGAAAGGCGTTCTTCACGCTGACCAGCACGCGGCTCGAGATGTCTTCGGTCTTCGTGAGGAAGTCGTAGGCGCCGCGGCGCGTGGCCTCGAGGGCCGCGTCGACCGATCCGTGAGCCGTCATGATGACGATGCGCAGGGCCGGGTTGGTGGCGAGGAAGGGCTCGATCAGGTCGAGGCCGTCCTCCTCGCCGAGCTTGAGGTCGAGGAGCACGGTCCCGTCGAAGCCCCCAGCCACGTGGCGGGTAGCGTCCCCGGCCGTGGAGGCGGCGAGCACCTCGTAGCCTGCGTCCACCAACGTGGACTCGAGCAGGCGCCGCATGATGGGCTCGTCCTCGACGATGAGCACTCGGCGTGGGGCAGCCATGGAATCGCGTGGGACCTCGGATCGGGTTGGCCAGGAGGCTGTTGCGCATTGGGGCGTCGAGACGCCGACGAAGCGATGTGCAACATCCTCCTTCGGGGCTGCGGAGGGTAGGATAGGGCCGGGGCCCGCGCCAAGGTGGCCGGGCCCAGCCGGAGGAGAGGACCCGCCCATGCCGAGCACCCGGCGAGGCCACAAGGGCGCCGAGCGGCGACAAGGCGCCACCCCTCGAGGGCGGGCGCTGGGGGTCGCGCTGTTGGCGCTGGAGGTGGGATGTGGAGGCATGAGCATGATGGGACGACCGAGCCCTCCTCCCACTGCTGTCCGAGAGGTGGTCGAGGAGCTGCACGGCGAGCGGATCGCCGACCCCTACCGCTGGCTCGAGGAGGAGAGCGCGGAGGTCATGGGCTGGACGGCCGCCCAGAATCGCTACACCGAGCGCTACCTCGGGGAGGCCGGAGTGCGACCCGCGCTCCGCGAGGCGATCGCGGAGGCCTTCCGCGTGGGCTCCGTGTCCGCGCCGCGGGTGGCGGCCGGGCGCGCCTTCTGGATCGAGCACTCTGGCGTTCGGGATCAGCCGGTGCTGCTCATGGGGCCCGCGGACGGCAGCGGTGAGCCGCGGATCCTGGTGGATCCCAATATCCTCGATCCCGCGGGCACCACCGCCATCGACTGGGTCTACGTGGCGCCGAGCGGGGGTCGCGTGGCCTACGGCCTCTCGCAGAGCGGCGACGAGCGCTCCACGCTGCACGTGGTGGACGTGGACGAGCCCACCGAGCGCTGGGAGACCATCGAGGGCACCCGCTGGTGCTCCCTGGCCTGGCTGCCCGACGCCTCGGGGTTCTACTACACGCGCTTCCCCCTCGCCGGCAGCCGCTACTGGCCGAGCGTCGACGAGGGCGAGGAGAACTACCACCGCCACATCTACCTGCACCGCCTGGGCACCGATCCCCTCCAGGATCGCCGGGTCTTCGGCGAGGGCTTCGAGCGCGAGGAGTGGCCGAACCTCCAGCTCAGCCCTTCGGGACGCCACCTGGTGGTGACGGTGGGCCGCGGCTGGTCCGATACCCGCGTCTTCCTGCGCGATCTCGACGCCGGAGCCGACGCGACGTGGCTCGAGGTCGTCGACCGCGAGGGCGTGCGGGACCTGGCGGTCGTGACCGACGAGGCCCTCTTCCTCTTCACGGATCACGAGGCGCCGCGCGGGCGCATCCAGCGCATCCCATGGTCCGATCCGAGCATCGACGCCGCGACCGAGATCGTCACCCAGCAGCCGAAGCGGGTGATGGAGGCTGTGAGCGTCGTCAGCGGGCGCCTTGTGATCCGCTGGCTCGAGGACGCCTCGAGCCGCCTGACCGTCCACCGCCTCGACGGCTCGCTTCTCGGAGAGGTGGCGCTGCCCCGGCTCGGCACGGTCTCCGGTGTGGGCGGGGATCCCGTCGACGGGGATCTCTACTACGAGTTCGCCAGCTACTCGCGACCTCCCGCGGTCCACCGCATGCGACTGGCGCCGCTCCGAGCGGGCGGCGTCTTTCGGAGCATCGGGGGCCCATTCGGCGTCGACGGTCTGG
>CAZEHU010000603.1:0-2947 GCA_964511605.1 uncultured Myxococcales bacterium | reverse complement strand
CGATCCAGGCCGCCTTCGTCACGGTCCCCGACAACATCCAGTTCGTCGCGGCGGTCAATCGCGGGCGCTCCTTCTCGGCCACCTTCGGCCTCGACGCCGCCCAGCTCGATCGCTTCGCCCCACTCCAGGTGGACTACCCCCCCCCGGAGGCGGAGGTGAAGATCCTGGCCCGCCGGCATCCCTCGCTCGGCCAGTCGATCCTCGCGCGCATCACCCGCATCGCCGCGCGCCTCCGGGCCTCCGACGAGCTGGACCAGGGCCTCAGCGTGCGCGCCACCGACGAGGCCTGCACCTACCTGGCCCACCCTCTCTTCTCGACCCAGCGCCGCAAGTACCTGCCGGAGGTGCTGAAGTCCTCCTTCTGCGCGCGCTATCCGGGCCACTGGAGCGATACCACCACCGATGCCGGCGCCGCCTGGGCCCTCATCGGAGACGAGCTACGGCAGGACAAGCGGAAGGAGGGCCCATGAGAGCGCTCCCTTCGTCCCTGGGGACCGCGGTGCTCCTCCTCGCCCTCGCCCCGCCCTCCTGGGTCCGTGCAGACGCTAAGGGCCCGCGGGTGGCCGTGCTCGGCTTCGAGGATGCGTCGACCGCGCAGGGCTACTCGGCGCTCGGCAAGGGCCTGCAGTCGATGCTGACGACGGACCTCGCCAAGGTCCCGGAGATCAAGCTGGTCGAGCGCTCGCGCCTCGAGGACGTGAAGGCCGAGATCGCACGCTCCCGGGGCAGAGCCTTCGACGCGAAGAGCGCCGCGAAGGTCGGCAAGCTGCTCGGGGCCTCCCACCTCCTCGTCGGCACCTTCGCCGGCGTGGGCGAGGACATGCGCGTCGACGCGCGCCTCGTCGGCGTCAAGGAGGCCGACGTGGTGCTCGCCGAGCAGGTCGCCGGCGAGCGGGACGCCTTCTTCGAGCTGGAGAAGGACCTCGCGAAGAAGGTGATCCGGGCGCTGGAGGTGAGCTTCCCGGCGAGGATCCGGGGCGAGGTCGCCCAGCTCCACACCACCGACTACCAAGCCTTCAAGCGCTTCTCCGATGGCCTCGAGCGCTTCGATCAGGGCCGCTACGACGAGGCGATCCGTGCGCTCAAGGATGCCGCTCGCATGGACGATCGCTTCGCGCTCGCGAAGACGACCCTCGGGGAGCTCGAGGAGCTCCGGGAGGCGATCCGCCAGCGCAAGGACGTGGTGAAGGAGGCGGAGGACGCCGCGAGGGAGCGGGCGCTCAGCGCCGAAGCCCAGGCGATCGACGCCTGGCTCGGCAAGCTCGAGCGCAAGGCGCTGAAGGGCAAGACCCGGGCCGACCGGGTCGTCGCGCGCAGGATCCTCGCCTCGGCGATGCTGGCGGAGCCGCGGGGCCTGAAGGCCTGGTGGGATGCGATCGATCGCTTCGCGGCTCGGCGACGCGGCGATGCATGGGCTCGGGCCTTCTACGATGAGGCCTTCAAGGCCTGGCCGGCCTCCCCCCTGAAGCTCAGGGACCGCCTGACGTTTCAGGCGGGCCACAGCTACGTGGAGATCTTCCCGCTCAGGCCCGGCCGGGGGCTGCCGGACCTCGACAAGCACTGGACCCGCCTGAAGAAGAGCTGGGCGAACGACCCGGTGCGGCGTGTGACGAGCGGGTGGGAGTTCATCGAGGGCATGGCCCGCTGGGGGCGCACGCTGCACTCGTCGCGCCGCGCGGCCAGCCACCTGACCGAGGACGCCCTTCGCACCGTGACCCACCGCTGGAAGTCACCGCACCCGGCCTACGACAAGACGCTGGCCTCGTGGAGAGCGAGGCAGACGATCGAGGTGGCGCAGCGCTACCTCCACGATCTGGCGCTCGACGACGCCGCCCGCGTGATGGCGGTCCTGGGCAGAGCCTCGAAGGACTCCAAGGTCCTCGCACAGGTGGAGGGCATGGTTCAGGCCATCGCGCTGACGAAGCGGCGCCTCGGCTCCAAGGAGCTGAAGCACCCCCGCTGGTCCGAGGAGTACTTCCGGCAGGCGAACCTGGGACCGATCGGCGCCCACAACGTCGGTGTCCGCCTCGACAGCATCCTCGGCCAAGCGGAGGGCTACTTCGGCAGCGAGGATAGCGTCCGGAACCACTGGCAGATCACCAAGATCCGGCGCCTCTGGCATTGCAGCGATACCGACTACGTGCTCCTCGGGCAGACGCCCGTGTGGGCGCGCCAGCAGTGCGAGCGCCTCTTGACCGGAGCTCGGCCGGATCCCTGGCAGACCGACGAGCTTCGCTACGAGCTCGAGGGGCGTGAGTCCCGCATGACCACCAGCGACAAGCGCGACTACGACGAGGAGCATGCGATCCCCAGCCTGCTGATCGCCGGCAGCGAGCCGGTCGGGGACGTCGCGGTGCGCACCGCGCTCGGCTTCACACCCCCGCCCGATCACAACCACTACCGCTTCTCGAGCCGACACAAGGAGAAGCCAAACCTTGCGTCTCCGCCGCGGGCGACGGCCGGGCTCCTGTTCGGCGCGCGGAACATCGACGCCGGCACGCCGATGGGCTGGAACGACGAGCCGCGAGCGCCGGAGGCTCCGCTCCGCGCCTGGATGCTCGTCGTCCGTGCGGACCGGCTCGCGCTCGTCCGATTGATCGAGACCCTGGAGGACGGCCAGCACGGCAGCCTGGCGTTCGAGGAGACCGCCATCGCCGAGGTCCGCCTGCCAGGCGACCTGCCGGAGCCCTTCGACCTCGAGCTGCGGGTGAAGGGCAAGAGGGTCGAGGCGCGCGCGGGCTCCGCTCACCTGGAGGCCACGCTGGACGCCCGCCCCTCGGGCTTCGCCGGCCTCTACATGGGCGGCGTGGGGTTCTGCCGCTGGGGGCCGCTGGACATCGAGCCGCTGGGGCGTTGAGGGGCCACGGGCTCGTCGCAGGCAGGTTCGACTATGAGGCTGTACCGCGTTGGGGCGTCGAGTGGATCGGCGTCGATGTCGAGTCGATCT
>CAZEHU010000602.1:1240-2956 GCA_964511605.1 uncultured Myxococcales bacterium | reverse complement strand
AAGCGAACCTCACCCTCGTCGGCGGGGCGGGGAGCGGCGACCACGTTCAGGAGCGAGGACTTGCCCGAGCCGGAGGGGCCCGAGATCAGCACATGCTCGCCTTCGTGGACCACCAGCTCGAGGCGGTCGAGCACGGCGCGCTCCTCGAAGCGCTTCGTGACGCCGCGGGCCTCGAGGAGGGGGGGGCCGTCCGGGCGGCGCCCCGGGGTGGTGGCCGCGCCGGCCATCAGCCCTCCCGCAGGACCGACAGGTCCCCGAAGCGACGCAGGCGGAGCAGGGGCAGCACCGTGGCCAGCACCCCGATGAGGATCGCCCCGCCGACGATAGCGACGGCGACCGGTACGGGCACATCGACCAGGTTCCCGTCCGGTGCGTAAGGCAGGTAGCCGGTCAGCACCCTCGACGAGAGCCCCCCGAGCGCCACCGAGAGCACCAGCCCGGCGGCGGACCCCGCCACCACGATGATCATGTTCTCGACCAGGGCCGCGCCGAAGATGAAGCGCCGCCGGAAGCCGATGGCGTGCAGGACGAAGAAGCGTTTGTACTCGCCGAGGGTCCTCAAGAGCGTCGTATTCAGCAGCACCGCCGCCGCCATGATGGCCAGGATCCACGCGAGCACCACCACCACGTCCCGGAGCGCTCGGGTCGCCTTGCGCAGGGCCTTCTCCACCTGGCTCAGGCTGACGACCTGGAGCTCCGCCTCCGCGTGATAACGATCGGTGATGACCTCGAGCTGCTCGGGCTCAGAGCGATCGACGCGCACCCCTACCCCGGTCAGCTTGTCCGGCAGGTCGAAGGTCGCCTGGGCCACCTGCAGCGGGAGCAGCACCGAGCCATCGACCTGGGTGCCCGTGCGCGCGAGCACACCGAGCACCCGGGTCTGCCGATCCCCGATCAGGTAGGCGTCGCCTGCGTGGCGCTGCTCGTACTCGGCGGCCTCGTAGCCGATGACAACGCCCTCGAGCGCGCTCCCCCGTCCATCGTCGGTGAACCAGGCTCCCTCCTCGAGCTCCATGCCCATCGCCTGGAACCAGCCGGGGCTCACCCCCTTGAAGATCGCCATGCCCTCCGGGTTGGCGGGATCGCGCACCGGGTGGATGAGGGTCGGGAAGGTGCCCACCACGCCAGGATCCGCCTCGAGGCGTCCCACCACACCATCGGGCATGTAGCGCAGGCCGACCCCGCCCCGGAGCATCAGGGTCGCAGCCTCGTAGGGGCAGCCCTTGGCAGTGATCAGGAGGTCGAAGCCCATGCGATCCACGTCCCGCTGGGCCGCCCTCTGGTAGCCCTGGAGGAAGCCGAGCAAGGTCGCCACCACGAAGGCGCTCATCAGCATCGCCACCACGCTGACCAGGCTGATCCAGGGGTTGTGGCGGAGGTTCGCCAGGGGCCAGAGGAGGAGATACTTCAGGGCCGGCTCCCTTCTGGCCCGCGGCCCTCCGCGTAGACCATCACCGCGGTGGCCTGGATGCGGCGGTCGCCACCCTCTGCGTGGAGCGTGCCCCTCACCACACCCTGCCGGCCGATGATGTGGGGCGGCACGGTGAAGTGCTTCCCCTGCTCGAGGTCGACGAAGAGCATGTCCCGGTCGTCCGCGATGTAGAGCCAGCAGCCCATGGTCTGGCAGACCTTGGAGATCGTGCCGCTCACACAGACCGGCGCTCGGTCGGCGGCGGCGTCACCGGGAAGGAGACCTTCACGGTCTCGTTCGAGGGT
>CAZEHU010000602.1:0-1230 GCA_964511605.1 uncultured Myxococcales bacterium | reverse complement strand
GCCAGGGGCTTTGCCTCCGCGCTCATCGCGGCGGGGTCGCCCTTGCCGTAGACGATGGGCTCGGTGCGCTCCTCGCAGCCGGCGACCGCCACCGCCGCCAGGCCCAGGAGGGTCGGGACCATCCGGCGTACGCGCGCGGCGGTGAGCAGGCGGCCCATGGACTCAGTATACCCGCCGGAGCTCCGTGGAGCCCTCGGTGACCACCAGCGCCTGGTCCGCGACGAGGGGCCCGAGGCGCTGCACCTCCCCGCCGAGCCACTGGATCTCCACCTCCTCGACGCTCTCCGCCTCCCCGAGCCCGAAGATCAGGTAGGGCGAGTTCGTGGAGCCGAAGCCCTCCCCCGCCGAGACCTCCTGGACCCGCTCACGCTCACCGGCGTGCACGATGACGCGGCTCCCGACTCCACTGCGATTCGAGGTCCTCCCTTCGAGCCGCAGGTGCAGCCAGTGCCGGCCCTCGGTGCGGTTCTCCAGGAAGAGGTCCCGCCAGCGATCGGCCAGCATCACGCCGCCGTTGTTGGCGTAGAGGTCTGGATCCCCGTCCCGATCCACGTCGGCGAAAGCGAGCCCGTGGAACTTGCCGAAGAACGAGGGATCGGTCAGCGGGGTCGTATTGGCGAAGCGAGGCTGGCCCTCAGCGACCGCGTCACCGCGATTCCGGTAGACGAAGAGCGGCTGCATATTCGGCAGGGGGTGGCTGCCGGGCCCCAGCACGATGTCCAGCCAGCCGTCGAGGTCCATGTCGATGAACTGGGCCCCCATCACGCTCGCGGGCACGAGGCCCTCGGCCGCCCCCACCTCCTCGAAGCGTGCCTGGCCGTCGTTCCGATAGATCGCAGAGGCCTTGAAGGTCGGCGTGCCCTGAGCCGGCTTCGAGAAGTGCTCCGCGGGGAACTCGCCGAAGCCCCCGAGGAATTGGAGCCCCATGTTGGCGAAGTTGGCGGCGGCGATGTCGAGATCGCCGTCCCCATCGTAGTCGAACATCCAGGTGCCGAAGCCGTTGGGGGTGCCCTCGGCCACGCCGCGCTCCGCCGCCACCTCGCGGAAGCGGGCCGGCCCCTCGGCTACAAAGAGGCGGTTGGGCCCGAAGACGTTCACGAAGAGGTCGGTCCAGCCATCGCCGTTCAGGTCGCCCGAGGCGACGCTGACCGCCACATGTCGGTTCTCGCCGGTGATGCCCGCCGCCTCGGTGACCTCCTCGAAGACCAGGCCGCCCTTGTTCTTCAGGAG
>CAZEHU010000601.1:0-2958 GCA_964511605.1 uncultured Myxococcales bacterium | reverse complement strand
GTCGCGGCTGTCGGCGGTGCGGAGCACGAAAGCGCCCGTCACCACGGGCTCGCGGCTCACGGCCCCGCCCCTCGCCAGGGCCCGGCGCTCCTCATCCCGCGCTCACCGACAGGCTCTCCAGGAGGGCCGAGGCGATGCCGAAGTAGGTCAGGATGCCCAGGGTATCGACCGCCGTCGTCACGAAGGGGCCTGTCGCCACCGCCGGATCGAAGTTCAGTCGGCTCATGAGCACCGGGAACGCGGCTCCGACCGTGGCCGCGACGCTCATCCCGGCGATGAAGGCGATCCCGACCGCCAGCCCGTACTCCACAGCACCTCCGATGAGGGCCGCGACGATTCCGACCACCACCCCGTAGATGAGGCCCATCGTCGAGCCGATGGCCACCTCCTTGCGCACGACCCGGAAGCGATTGCCCACATCGCCGATGTGGCCAAGGGCCAGGGAGCGCACGGTCACGGTGGCCGCCTGGATGCCGACGTTGCCGCTCATACCCAGGATGAGCGGCAGGTAGAAAGCGAGGATGGCGTTGGCGGCGATCGTCTCCTCGAAGGCGCCCATGATCGCCGCGCCCAGGAGGCCCCCGATGCAGCTCGCCAGGAGCCAAGGGAAGCGCACGCGCACGTTGTGGCCGACCCCCGCCGTATCGGCGAGCTCCTCGCCGGCGCCGGCCATCTTCAGGATGTCCTCGGTGGCCTCCTCGCGGAGGACGTCGATGACATCGTCGACCGTGACCAGGCCCAGGAGCTTGTGGGTATCGTCCACGACGGGCACCGAGAGGAAGCCGTAGCGCGCCACGATCTCGGCCACATCCTCCTGATCGGTCTCCGGCTCGACGCTGATGACGTCCGGCTCCATCACGGCGCGCACCTGGGTGGTCGGTGGCGCGGTCACGAGGCGCCTGAGCGAGAGCACGCCCGCGAGGCGCTCGAGCTCGTCGACCACGTAGACGTAGTAGACCATCTCCACGTCCCCGGCGACGCGCAGCTTCGCGAGGGCCTCCTCGGCCGTATCGGACGCGAGGACCGCCACGAACTCGGGGATCATGATGCCGCCGGCGGTATCCTCGCCGTAGCGCATCAGGTCTTCGATGGCCTCCGACTCCTCGAGCACCTGGAGGATCGCCGCGGCATGATCCGGCTCGAGGTCGGCGAGGATGTCCGCCTGATCGTCGGAGGCCATCTCCCGCAGGATCGCCGCCGCGGCCCGCGGCTCGAGCGGCCCCAGCACCTTTTGGCCGAAGGGCGGCTCCATCTCGACGATGACGTGGGCACGGCGCTCGTCGGTGCTCAGCCGCGCGAAGATCGCCGTCTGATCCTCGCCGCCCATCAGCTCCATCACCGCGGCGAGCTCCTCGTCGCGGGTCTTGTCGATGAGCTTGTCGAGGCGCTCGGTGGCTTGCCGCCTCAGGTAGCGCCTCAGGCTCTCGTGGAGCAGTCGCAGCTTCTGGGACTGCTGCACGGAGGCCTCCTCGAGGGCTCAGGTCGTGGGGATCGCCTACCGGGCGTCGGAGGTGATGGACGTCACGGCGTCCACCTGCTCCTGGATGGCCGGCGGGCCCTCCGGGGCCTCGGCCTGCGCGGGGGCGAGGCCCTTGGTGCCCACCATGAGCCAGCCCGCGAGGAGCATGCCGAAGGCGAGCAGCATCAGGACCACGTGGCTCGACGTCAGGCTCGGCCGGTCCGCGCGTGCGTCGGCGAAGAGCAGGGCGTAGCGCTCCGCCCCCAGGGGATCCGGTCGGCCTCCCGGCGCGCCGAAGAGCGGGCTCGCCATCGGCTCGGCCAACGCCGCCGTCTCCGTCTCGGCCCGGGCCAGCTCCGCGAGCAGCGCGGCCGGGTCGACACCCACCTCGAGCGCGAAGGCCCGCACGAAGCCGCGCACGTAGACCGGCGCCGGCAGCGAAGCCACGTCGCCCTCCTCGAGGGCCACCAGGGACGCCAGGGGGACGCGGGTCCGCTGGGCTACCTCCTCGACGGTCAGGCCTCGCGCCTCGCGGGCCCGGGCGAGCGTCGTTCCCAACGAAGTCATGGTCTCTCCTCGAGGGGCGGGGGCGAGGGGGAGGCGGCGGCGGGGGGGAGACCGCAAGCGGCACCAGGGTGCCGGCATTCGGCCGCGGCGGTGTAGGCCAGCGGCGCCCGGGAGTCAATGGTGGGGACCACTCGCCCCCGGGGCGCCATCAGTCCACCGCCCGCAGGCCATCCACCGGGCTCTTGGCCGCGGCCCGCCGAGCGCTGTACTGCGTAGCGAGCATGATGCAGGCCGCCGTGGCCCCCGCGACGATCACCAGGTCCCACGGGCTCAGGGCGATCGGCAGGCGGTCGATCAGGTAGACCGAGGCGTCCAGCCGATAGTCCACCCACGAGACGAGCCCGCAGATCCCGAGGCCCGCGGCCAGGCCTGCCGCCGTGCCGATCCCGGCCACCACCAGCCCCTGCATCGTGAAGATCGAGCGGATCATCCCCTTCGTCGAGCCCATCGCTTTCAGGATGGCGATGTCCGGCGTCTTCTCGTGGATGATCATGATCTGCGAGCCCACCACCACGAAGGCCCCCACGAGGATGATGATGAGGAAGAAGATGGTCAGCACCACCTTCTGCAGCTTCAGGGCGCTGAAGAGGTTGGTATTCATCTCCTCCCAGTCCACCACCCGGAAGCGCGGGCGGTAGCCGGCGTCCAGCTCCTGGTACTTCACGAGGCTCGTGAGCTGAACGGCGTTCTGGAAGCCGCCCAGGAAGGTGCTCGGGTCCTGATGTCCCACCCCGCGGATGTCGCCGGTCAGGAAGCGCTCGATACGCCGCCGGAAGCCCTCCGCGCGCCCCACCACGGACTCGATCTCCCAGGGATCCACCAGGGCCCGCAGCCGCCGCTTCACCTCCCGCACCTCGAGCAGGCTCTCCGACTTCACCTCGATCCACCGCACCACGGGCCCCCGATTCAGCATCCGCTGGGAGGCCCTCAAC
>CAZEHU010000600.1:0-2960 GCA_964511605.1 uncultured Myxococcales bacterium | reverse complement strand
CGCGCCCCTCTCGGTGAGCGGCGAGGGGCTGGTGATCCTGGGCATGATCGGCGGCCTCGTGGTCAGCGACTTCCTCTACGACGGCTTCGCCTTCGCCCACTTCTCTTCCACGGGCCTGGGCCCTGAGCACCTCGCTGCCGAGCAAGGCATGGCCGTCATCGGCGCCGCCGTCGCCGGCCTCGTGGACGGCCTCGGGCCCGACAGCCTCGCGGCCGGGCGGGAGGTGGCCTACTGGACCCACATCTGGATCGTCCTGACCTTCCTGAACATGCTGCCGGGCTCGAAGCACTTCCACGTGCTGACCACGGCCTTCAACGTCTTCCTGTCGGACGCGGAGATCGGGCCGCGCGGCGCCCTCGATCCGATCGAGGGTCTCGAGGAGCGCGAGACCTTCGGCGTGCACCAGCCCCTCGAGTTCTCGGCCAAGCAGCTCCTCGACACCTACACCTGCACCGAGTGCGGCCGCTGCACGATGAACTGCCCGACCACGATCACGGGCAAGGCGCTGAACCCGAAGCTGCTCATCACGGACATCCGCGATCACCTCTACCGCCGCGAAGCGGAGCTGCTCGCCTCGAGCGGCCCCGACGCGGCTTACGAGGGGCCGTCGCTCACCGAGGACGTCGGCTATGATGCCATCTGGGACTGCACCTCGTGCCGCGCCTGCTCCGAGGCGTGCCCGGTGATGATCGAGCACGTGGACAAGATCGTGGATCTGCGGCGCTACCTCGCGCTCATGGAGGCCAACTTCCCCAAGGAGCTCGCGGGGACCTTCAAGAACCTCGAGCAGAAGGGGAATCCGTGGGGCCTGCCGAGGGGCGACCGCTCCGCGTGGACCGAGGGCCTCGAGGTTCCTGTCCTCGCGGACAACCCCGACGCCGAGTACGTCTTCTGGGTGGGGTGCGCGGGCTCGTACGACGATCAGCAGAAGAAGGTGAGCCGAGCCCTCGTGCGCCTGATGCACGAGGCGGGGCTGTCCTTCGCGATCCTCGGCAAGGACGAGACCTGCACGGGCGATCCGGCGCGCCGTGCCGGCAATGAGTACCTGTACTCGCTGCTCGCGGAGGAGAACGTGGCGACCCTGCGCCAGAGCGGGGCCTTCAAGAAGAAGATCGTCACCCACTGCCCCCACTGCTTCCACACCCTGCTCAGCGAGTACCCCCAGCTCGGTCTGAAGCTGGAGATGGTCCACCACACCAAGCTGCTCGGTCGTCTCATCGCCGAGGGGCGCCTCCGCCCGGGTCGCGCGCCCGCGGGCCTCGGCACGGTGACCTTCCACGATAGCTGCTACCTCGGCCGCTACAACGATGTGTACGAGGAGCCCCGCGAGGCCCTGGCCGCGATCGAGGGCCTCGAGCTCACCGAGATGGAGCGGAATCGCGAGACCGGCATGTGCTGCGGAGCCGGTGGTGCTCGTGCGTGGATGGAGGAGCACGCCGGCACGCGGATCAACCAGGAGAGGGTCCAGCACGCGCTCGACGCCGGGGCCTCCACCGTCGCGGTGGGCTGCCCCTTCTGCAAGATGATGGTGAGCGACGGCGCCGCGGAGCTCGGCAAGGCCGACCAGATCCAGGCGCTCGATGTGGCCGAGGTGCTCGTGGAGAGCCTCGGGGGCTGAGGGCGGCCCGGCTGCCGGCGGCGCCAAGGAGCGGGGCCTCGCCCCCGTGCCCTCTGAGTGCCAGCCCCGGGCGTCCAGCGGGAGATCCCGACAGAGGGGGGCCGTGGTGATCCTGGTACACTCCGAGCTAAGCTTCTCACGCTCCCCGACCGATGGATGGGAGATGTCGACCCGCACGGGTACCGATCCCAAGTACAAAGAGGCTGCGGCCCCGCGTCGTGGCACGCCCCCGCCACAGGTCGGCGCTCGGCGGGATACGGGCCAGATCCAGTTTGGCCCGGAGGCCGACGGCTCCGGGCGGCTCGGCGTGCTGGTGGTCGACGACAGCTATGCCGATCGGCATGCGATCCAGCAGATGCTGCCGGCCGGCTGGGTGATGTGGGAGGCCTCCTCGGGAGCGGAGGGGCTGGCCGTGGTCGCGGAGAAGCGGCCGCACTGTGCGCTGGTGGCCGAGACCCTCGACGATATGCCCGGGCTGCGCTTCCTCCAGGAGCTCCAGGAGCTCACCCACGCCGAGGTGATGGCCTCGGTCCTCATGGCCCGTGAGGAGGACGCGGATCTCGCGATCATGGGCATGAAGCGCGGCGCCGTGGACTTCATGGTCAAGAGCGGGATCTCGGGCGATACGGTACACCGAACGCTGCACTTCGCGCTCGAGCGGGTGGCGCTCAAGCAGCAGATCATGCGGCAGCAGGCGGAGCTCGAGCGCCTCGCCACCACCGATCCCCTCACGGACTTGTACAATCGGCGCTACCTCAGCCAGCGCCTCGAGGCAGAGGTCCGCCGCGCGCGCCGCTACAAGGCTCAGCTCTGTTTGATGATGATGGACATCGACATGTTCAAGGGCGTCAACGACGGCTATGGCCACGCGGCAGGCGATGACGTCATCCGCGCATTCGCCGATGCGATCCGCATCAACCTCCGAGATACGGACATGGCGGCTCGATACGGAGGCGACGAGTTCTGCGTCGTCCTGCCGGAGACCGGCATCCAGGGGGCCGAGGGGGTGGCCGAGCGCATCCGGCGTTCCGTGGAGAACGCCGAGGTCCCGGCCGGCGACGGTCGCGTCATCAGGGTCACAGCGTCGATCGGCGTGGCCGAGCTGGGGTGGAACCACACGGACGCGGACCACCTGAACCAGAGCGCGGACTCCATGCTCTACGAGGCCAAGGAGCGAGGCCGCAACAACGTCGCTGCGCTGCCAGCGGTGCCGTCGGCGTCCACGATCCGGCGGGCTCGACGCGAGAAGGCGGATCCGGGCTAGCGGAGTCCAGCCACCCGCCCCCGAGGGGCGCGATCCCGGAAAGGGGCCACGCCCGGCGATTCGGGGCTCGAGTCCTCC
>CAZEHU010000599.1:0-2960 GCA_964511605.1 uncultured Myxococcales bacterium | reverse complement strand
CCCGCGGGCCCCGTGGGTTCGAGGATGGAGACGCGCTGGCCGCCGCGCACGAGCCCGCGCCGCGTGCCCGCCCAGGTCTCGAGATCGAGCCCCGCACCCTCCCAGCCCAGGCCGCCCGTATTCCCGGGTCCGCCGTCTCCGCCGTTGCTCTCCGGGTGCATGTGGCAGTGGACGCAGACGTCTCCCAGCACCTCGTCATAGACCTCGTCCCAGGTCACCGGCCGGTCCAGGGTGCGGATCTGTGGCCGGTAGCTCAGGTCTCGTCGATCGTCGTACTCGACCTCGCCCCAGTAGAGGTAGTCGGCGATGAGCTCGCTGCCCTCCTCGGTGAGATCCTGGGGAGGCATCGAGATCTGGCTGTCGAACGCGCGCGGATCCCGGATGTAGGCCGCCAGCAGGCTCCGCGGGATGCGCTCCCGAACGAAGCGCAGGTTGGGGGCGAGGAGATCGACCTGGCGCATGGCGCGGTAGTACTCGAGCCCCGTGTCCTCGGTGGCCTGGTGGGCGCCGCGGACGTGACAGCTCGGGCAGCTCCCCCGCTCGAAGAGGTCGCGGCCCCGCTCGATGCGCTCGTCCGCCGGGCGCCGAGGCGCCGGCTCCTCGGGCGCCGCCAGCGGACCGCTCAGCTCCCCCAGGTACGCGACGATACTGTCCTTCTCGGACGACGACAGGGGGACGTGCAGCATGGACTCGTCCAGGTTCGGGCGGAGGTCGAAAGGTGCGTCGAGGTAGCGCCGGAGGAAAGAGGGGCGGACCCGGCGGCTCAGGCTGCCGAGGTCGGGCAGCGCGCTGAAGTGCTCGACGTTCCGGAGGTAGCGATCCCAGTCCGGGTACACCTCCCGGGCCTCGTCGCGGGCCTCGGTGTCGTCCTTCGTGCCCAGGATCCACTGATGGCAGGTCACGCAGTTCTGTTCAAGCGGCGCGGGCTCGACGCCGCGGCCCGCGGCCTCGGGATCCGTGACCGTGTGGCAGCGGCTGCACTCCGCCTCCTCCATCACGGCCCGCCCGGTTCGCGCCTCGGCGGACAGCGGCCGCCCGAGGGCGCCCGGAGCCAGCGCGAGGAGCACGAGGGAGGAGACGGCGGCGGCTTCGCGTGGCATCGGAGAGCTCCCTGAGTCGTGGGTCGAGGAGCTACTGCTGCTCGCGTGCCGCGGCCTGGGCGCGCTTGAGCGCCTGGGCACGAACGTGCTCCGCCCGCTGGATGTCCAGCCGCGTAGCGTCGAGTGCACGCGCGTCGGCCTTCAGGTCCAGGGTCGCCGAGAGGTGGGCACGGGCGTCTTCGACCTCTCCGAGGGCCGCGAGGCGGCTGGCGACGAGCAGCAGCGTCTTGGGGTTCTTCTCATCCAGGCTGGCCGCGAGGCGGTTGTCCTCGGCCGCCTCCGCGAAGCGCCCGACCCGCTCGCTGAGGCGCGCCGCCTCGAGGGCCGCGCGGGTGCGGACGCCGGTCGCCGCGCTTCTGGCGTTCATCACCCGCTCGTACAGGCGGATCGCCTCCCGCTCCCGGCCTCCGAGCTCGGCCTCGTCGGCGTCCTTCAGCAGACGGTCCACGTCCAGCGGCGCCGCCACCTTCTCGATGATCTTCGGGGGCCGCCACATGGCACAGGCCAGCGCCGAGGCCGGCGCGACGAGGAGCGCCACGAGGAGCGTGCCGGCGAGGGTAGGGGTTGAGGAGCGAGGCAGACGCTGCATGGGGGGACCTCCTGGAGAGCGCGGAACCCGCGACAGGAGGGGAGACGCATGACGCGCCCAGACGATCTACGGAGGCTTCTTCTGCTCCTCTCCACCGGCCCTTGTCGCCGGGTGTCCCGGCCCTCGAGGCGCCGTGAAGGAGAGCCACCCCTGGTAGTGCGCAGCCCACCACGCGAAGAAGTCTCCCGGATCGTGCCCGGCGGCCATCCAGGCGTAGCGGGAGTCGCCGAAGCGCTCGCCGCTCCCGTGATCGAGCGCCTCGAAGTCGGCACCATCCCAGGTGGCGATCTCGCTGGCACCGAAGGTCCAAGACCCTGCGTTGACGAGGGCCTGGCCGCCCCCGAGGTCCACCACCCCTGGCAGGTGGGTATGGCCTCCGACGATGGCGCGGCAGGGGCCCTGCCGGATGCGCCGGGCGGTGGGCTCGAATTGGGCGTGGGGATCTCCCCAGACCGAGCGAGACCAGTAGTGGATGAACGCCTCACAGCCCTCGGCCCGCTCGACGAGCCCCATCCGGCGGTACAGCCGCGCCATGCGGCGGAGGTGCGCTCCGTACTGGCCGCCCACCCAATGCATCAGCCGGTTTCCGCGGCTATCGTACTCGTGCAGCGGGACGCGGAACTCGAAGCCCACCAGGCGCTCGAAGCCGTGATGCAGGGTCGTCGCCAGGCGGTGGGTGGGCGCCTCCGGTTGGCAGTAGCGGTCGAGCTGGTGGCCGTGCCAGGCGAGGATTCCCTCCCGGCCTCCGAGGGTCAGGGCCTCGCAGGCGAGCGCGCCGGGGAACAGGCCCTCGTAGTCCACCCGGAAGTCATGGTTGCCGCGGACGAAGATGACCCGCACCGGGGAGCGCGCGAGCTCCCTCATCGCGGCGATCACGGGCCCGTGGGCCCGCAGGATGCGCGACAACGTGAAGGCCTGGGGGACATCGAGGGCATCCCCCATGAAGACCACAGCGTCGCACTCGCCCGGGCACTCGCGGAGGAGAGCCACGAGGCGCTCGTCGCCCGACCGGGGGCGGCCGAAGGCGTCGTTGCGGCCTCCATCACCGAGGTGCAGATCCCCGACGAAGCGGGTGTGGGTGCCGATCGGAAGATCGACGATGGGCCCGGCGACCTCCGGCAGCTCCACCTCAGGACTCCCTCGAGAGCTGCGCGCTCAGGCGGCCGCGCCGCGCTCGAGCGCGGCCGCGGCGACCGCGTGCATCGCATCCGAGGCGTCGGTGGTGCCGGCCCCGAGCGCGCCAACGAGCGCCCCCGGATCGGGCGTACCCA
>CAZEHU010000598.1:0-2962 GCA_964511605.1 uncultured Myxococcales bacterium | reverse complement strand
GGTGGCGGTCAAGGTGCTGCGGCCGCAGTTCGCCCGCAACAAGCTGGCCATCAAGCGCTTCCTGCGCGAGGCGCGGGCGGCGAGTCGGCTGGCCCACCCCAATACGATCACGGTCTACGACTCGGGGCAGACGCCGGAGGGCCTGCTCTTCCAAGTGATGGAGAAGCTGAACGGGCGTCCGCTCGACGATCTCCTCGACGAGGAGACCTATCTGCCGGTCGATCGCACGATCAACATCGTCGCCCAGGTGGCGGACTCCCTGTCCGAGGCCCACGGAGCGGGCATCACCCACCGGGATCTGAAGCCCGAGAACATCTACATCGAGCCGAAGTACGGCAACGACGAATTCGTCAAGGTCCTCGACTTCGGCATCGCGAAGATGGAGGAGACGAACGTCACGCAGGCGACGGCCACGGGCATGATCTGCGGCACGCCGAGCTACATGAGCCCCGAGCAGGCCATGGGCAAGGAGCTCGATGGGCGGAGTGACATCTACGCGATGGGCATCCTGCTCTTCGAGATGCTCTCCGGGGAGCGTCCCTACGAGGGGGATACCCCGATGGAGGTGATGCTCAAGCACATCAACGAGCCGCCGCCCCCGCTGCCGGACGACGTGGAGATCGAGGCCTCCGATCGAGAGCGCCTCGATGCGCTCGTCGCATTCATGCTCGGCAAGAGGCCCGAGGATCGGCCCGACGACTGCCAGGTGGTCAAGCGGGAGCTCGTCGCGATCCTCAACAGCCAGCCCTCCGGCCTGGCCCAGGAGCGGGCGACCCTGCCCAGCTCGGTGGTCAAGAAGAAGGAGCGCACCCCCACCCACGAGAAGACCGGACTGAGCTCCTCGGCCGTGACCGGCGATGCCTGGGAGATGGCCGCGGCCGGGAAGAGCAAGGCCCCCTGGATCCTCGCGGCGGCGGCGCTGATCGCGCTCGGCGTCGGTGGTGCGTTCCTCCTCGGCGGCGCTGGCAGCGAGAAGGACGCTGCGGCGAGCGGAGCGTCCGAGGTCGCGAGCGCCGGGGGCGGCGCCGAGGGCGGCACGGAAGCCGGAGCCTCCGCTCGAGCCGTCGAGGCCGCCGCTCTGGCCAACGCCAAGGCCGAGGAGCAAGCGAAGGCCAGAGCGGAGGCCGAGGCGAAGGCCGCCCGAGAGGCCAAGGCCGCCGAGGAGGCCGAGGAGGCCAAAGCGGAGACCCCGCCTGTCGAGCCGACCCCGAAGCTGATCGACGTCAAGGTGCTCTCGACGCCCGAGGGCGCGCAGGTCTTCGACGATAAGGGCCGCTTGGTGGGCATCACGCCCCTTACCCTCGAGCGTGAGGAGGGAAGCGGAGCCTTCGAGGTCCTGCTCCGGCTCCCGAACCACGTGGACCAGAGGGTCCAGGTGGATCCTCGGGAGAAGAGCGAGTGGTCCGTGACGCTCACGAAGCCCGTGAAGAAGAAGAAGATCGCGAGATCCCCCTCGACCCCCAAGAAGGCCAAGAAGACGTCGAAGGCGACCTCCAAGAAGGGCGGAGGAGGCTCCGCAGGCGGCCGCAAGGGCGCCAGCACCGACCGAGGTGCCAAGACCACTTCAGGCTCGGGCGCGGGCCGCGGCTCGAAGGCCGGTGGGGACGGTGATGGTGGGCGGCGGAAGAAGAAGAAGAAGACAGGGTTCGGGACCTTCTGAGCCCGAATCCCGCCCCGCGCACTTCCGGTCCGTTTCCCCGACAGCGACGCTTCCCCCCGCGCCAGCGTGGTCCGCAGTCGGCGTGGCGCAAGCCGCGCCGACCAGGCCCACGCTGGCAGCCCTTCCCTCCAGGACCCCAGGGGCCGGAATGCGGGGGCCGCCGGCGTCGTCAGGTCGCCGGCCCAGGAGTGTCGGTCGCCTGGGTTCCTCGCTGTCGTCCGCCCTTCGGGCTCGCTCGATGGAACGCGGGTGGGATCACCTCCGGGCGCTACCTAGCGCATCGTGCACCTCAGCGGGCACGCTGCCCCCATGCTCAAGCGGCTCTCCACCCTGTGGGGGGGGCGCACACCCCACCTCGACGATGATCCGGAGGCCGGACACGGTCCTGGAGGGGCTTCGGATCTCGGGGCCCCTCTGGCGCCGCGCCGGCGCCGGCGGCATCTGATCGCTGGGGAGCAGGCGCTCGAGCGGCGAGACCTGGGGACTGCGATAAACGAGGTCCGTGGGGCCCTCCTTGAGGACGCGGACGGGCCGGCCCTGGCGCTCGGCGCGCGGGTGCTGGATGCCATCGGAGAGCTGGAGCTGGCGCGCACATTCGCCCGGGCCTCGGCCGGCGGTCGGGCGCCCCTCATCGCGCTGGCTGCGGCCTTCCTGAACATGGACGATCCCGAGCTCGCGCTGGCCCTGTCGCTGGCCGCCGGAGCCTCCGGGGATGGTGGCCGCCTCGCCGCAGAGGCCGCGGCCCGACTCGGGGATCACGCAGCAGCGGTCGATCTGCTCGCCCCCCTCCTCCCCGACGCCCTGGAGCGCGGCGATCGAGAGACGATCCGCCGCTACGGCATGAGCGCGCTGCTCGCCGGCGACGAGCGCCGCTGGGTGGACATCGCCGAGCTCGCGAGCGCCGATCCCGAGCTCGCCGAGCTGCCCCCGGCCGCCAGGAGGGCCCTCACCGAGTGGTCCGGTCCATCCACGGACGGGTCCCCAAGCAGTCCGGACCGCCAGCCGACCCCGGATCCGGTGCGCAACGGTGCTTTCGTAGCCGCTGCCGCCCTCGTGCTCGACGTCGACCCGGTGGGCGCGGACGGCCTCGACGCCCAGCGACTCGCCCGCGTCGTCAGCCGCGCCGCCCTCGCCCTCCGCATCGCGGACGCCGTGCCCGACCGGATCGCCTGGCCCGGCGGCGCCGGCAGCCCGCCGGGCTCGGAGCTGGTCGCCCACTGGCTGGCTGCCGAGCTCCGCGTGCCCGCCATGCCCCTGTCGGGCCGTCTGAGCGGCCAGCGCGTCCTCTGCGTGGCAGCGTCG
>CAZEHU010000597.1:0-2963 GCA_964511605.1 uncultured Myxococcales bacterium | reverse complement strand
AGCTCCCGATCATGGTTGCCCATCACGAAGATCGCCTCGTTGCCGGCGGCGACGAAAGCGGCGAGGCCGGCGAGGAAGGGCTCGTGATCGAGGGCGAGCCGCTCCATCTTGTAGACCGAGCCCTCGAGGCTGGGGGCGAGGCCCTCGATCGGGCCTCTGCCGTCGGGGCTCGAGAAGACGCTGTCGAAGTCCCAGGTATCCCCATTGAAGATCGCGACCGTGCGCTCGAAGGTCGCGGGGCGCTGCGCCTCGACGAAGCCGAGGAACTCGACGAGCGCGTCGTCCTGCCGGGCCTCCAGGGTCTTGTAGCCCCACCAGCCGCGCGGACGCTCCGTGATCACCTCGCTCAGGTGCACATCGCTCAGCAGCTCGGCGGGGCGTGCGTCCATGATCGAGGCGGGTGAGGGTGCAGAGCCCCTACCTCAGCTTGGGCCCCACGCGCTCCTCGAGCACCTTGTGATCGAGCTTGGTGGTCCAGAAGTCCACCTGCTTGCCCTGGGCGTCGTAGAGGATCGTGGCCGGGAGGGTCCCGTCCCAGGCCTCGTCGATGGCCTCCATGAAGGCCTCGTCGGTGCCGGGCTCGAGGACCGCCATCTCGTAGCGGACCCGCTGCTTGTCGAGCACTTGCTGGATCCTGGCGCCCATGGCGGTGCGATCGTCCATGCAGAGGCCGATGACCCGGAGGCCCGCGTCCTTGTTCTTGGTGGCGTAGTCCGAGAGCGTCGGCATCTCCTCGATACAAGGCGCGCACCACGTGGCCCATACCGCCACCAGGGTGAGCTTGCCGCCGAGCTCCTTGGCCCGAGCCGCGAGGCTCTCGGCGGTGTAGGCCTTCATGTCCGCCACCTTTGGCGCCGGCGCCTCGGCCTTCGCCCCCGCCTCGGCCTTCGTGCCCTCCGGGTCCTTGGGGCCAGGCGCTGGGACCTGGGCCACACCCGCGGCTGCCGCCTCGCCGGTCGCCGAGGTCCCTCGAGGGGCCTCCCTCTCCTCGCAGCCGACCACAAGGAGGGCCAGCGCTACCATGGCGGTGATGCAACCGATCCGCTGGGTCATCCTCTCCTCCACTCCGGGGGGCACGATCGCCCCGGCAGAGCGGTTGTAGCGGGACCCAGGCTGGGGGTCCAGCAGGCTGGGGGTCCAGGCCACCGGAAGAGCGCCGGGCCTTCGGACCTCGGCTACCTGCACCTGTCCAGGTGCTGGGGATGGTGCCCGGCCTCCAGCAGCTTCTCCGCGCAGCGATCGTCGACGCCCTTGCAGCGAGGGAGGTGTTGGGGGTGGTGCCCCAGGTCGAGGAGGACCTCACGGCAGGTGCGCTGCTTGTCGATGGGGTCCGCCGGCTTCGGGCGTGGTCGCGGCTCCGGGGCCCGGGCCGACCGCTCTGGTGCCGGCGCCACACGAGGCCAGGTTGGGAAAGCGAGGAGGGTCGGATCGGTGGTCTCGTGGACCGCCTGGAAGTGGCGCCTCGCCTGGGCGAGGTCTACGAAGAGCTCGCTGCCTCGGGCCTCGTCCCCTGGGGTCCAGGCGCGATCGATGAGGATTCGCACGTCGGCATGCTCCACGCTGGCGGGCCTCACGCGGATCTCCGTACCCCCCACCTCGACGAGGGCCCGCAGGCTCCAGGTCAGGCCATGGGTCTTCAGGCCGCGGCCCGTATCGAGGATCTCTGGCTCCACGAAGACGCGATAGCCCACGATCCGGGGGGCACGAAGAGCTGGGCCGTGGGCCCGGGCTGGTGCGGGGGCGAGCGGCACCGTGGCGGCGACCAGGGCGACAGCGGCGACAAGGGACGACGTGAGGGGTCGACGGGACACGGGCTCCTCCTGGCAGGGTCTCGGCTGCCAAGGATCGAGGACTCGCCTGGATTCCTCGGCAGCCGCACGCCCGTCCCCTTTCGAGGTCCGCCCAGGGCGAAGCTGTCGCCCGCTACCTGCGCGAGGCCCAGTCCTCGAGCACGTCCAGGTAGGGTACGCAGTCGTGACGCTCCACGAGCCACTCGTTGGCCTCGTCCGGGGTGAGCCCCCGATGGGCCACGAGGTACGCCAGGATCGCCGTCGGGGAGCGGTTCAGGCCCTCGTTGCAGTGGACGAAGGTCCTCCGGCCGCGGCCGATGTGGCGGGCGATCGCCGCGACCGCCTCGTCCAGGTTCGCGTACAGGTCCTTCTTGTCGAACTCGATGATGGGGATCCGGCTCACCTTCACGCCCGAGCGCAGCCACATCTGCCATAGGAGCGACCACTGCAGGCCGCGATCGCTGAGATCCTCATCGGACTGTAGACAGACCAAGGCCCGGATGCCGTGCTCCTCGGTGAGGAGGAGGGCATGCTCGGGCGCGTGGGGGTGGCTCCCCACCGCCAGCTCGTCGTCGAGCGGGGTGAAGCGTCGCAGCACTTCGCCATCGTGCAGGGGCGCAGGCGGGCCCACAAGCCCCTCGATGGCGCGAGCGGGCGCGGCCCCACGCCCGGCGGTCCCTCGCTCCAGACCCTTGACAGCGAGGCCCGGGGAGGGTTGTGCAGGGCTCCCCCTGTCGAAGGAGGCGACGATGCGCCCCGCAACGCTCCCCCCGGTCGTGGCCACCCGGCTCCCGCCCGCCCTCCTCCTCCTCGTGGTGGGCGCCCTGTCCGCCGGTTGCGGCGAGGAGCCGCCACCGGCTCCTCGGACACCGCCGCCCGCGCCCGCCACCCCTCCGCCTCCGCCGAGCCCCCTCGCCGGCGCCCAGGAGCTCGCCGCGAAGCCCATCAGCAGCGTCGATGCCATCGAGGCCGCGGTCAGCCACAGCGTGGCGCTCGCCGCGTGGGCGGCCGAGAACGCCGATCACGAAGACGCCGACGCCGCGCGCACCACCATCGCCCGCCTGGACGTGCTCGCCGTGGGGGCGTCCCTGGCGATGGGGAGCGAGGCCGCGAGCGCGGCGCTGGCCAAGCGCGCGCCGGATACGGCCGCGCTCCTCCGCGGCGCCTCCGAGC
>CAZEHU010000596.1:0-2963 GCA_964511605.1 uncultured Myxococcales bacterium | reverse complement strand
AGGCCGGGCGCGCCGTACCTCCTGGCTCGGCGGGGGGGGCGGCGCGGGCCGCGCCGCCAGGGAGCGGAGCCCCATGAGCTCGCGATCGAGGAGCGAGCGTGCGAGCGCCACGTCCTCCGGCGGTCCCACGACCGTCAGCCGGGCGGGCGCCTCCTCCACGGACAGGAGGGCCACCTCGCCGAGGCCCTCGTCGTCGAGGCTGTCGGCGCGCAGCCGGCTGGTGAAGGCGCTATGGGCGCCCGAGGGGCCGCGAATGGTGATCACCAGCTTGTCGCGCGCGCCGCCCTCCGGCCCGAGTGCGGCGAAGCGGCTGCCTTCGGCGTCGATCCAGAGTGCGCCGCGGATCGCCGCACCCACCGGGGTCGCCGGCGCCTCCTCGGTACCGGACCCCGGCGGGCCCGGCCCGCGGAGCCGATCGGTGGCCAGCCAGAGCGCCGCCTCCATCGAGCCGGGGGGCGCGCCGATGGTCAGGGAGGCCGAGGACCACGAGAGCGCCGACTCGAGGCTCAGTCCGCGCTCGTGGGCGAGGGCCTCGACGGCACCGGCCGGGAGGACCTCCGAGGCGCCCCGGCGCAGCCAGGCGGTCGCGGCCGCCGCCGAGCCCCACGAGGCCTCCCGCAGCTCGACCTCGAGGCCCGCGCCGAGGTCGACGCGGACCGCGACCCCTTCCAGCGCGGGATCCGAGAGGAGCCAGACCTCGACGCCGCTGTCGTGGAGGAGGGCGTCGCTCGTGGCCTGAGGACCGGGCTCGGCCCGGCCTGCGCCCGGGGTCAGGAGGAGCACCAGCGCGAGCCCACAGCCGAGACCGACCGCCCTTCGGGGCGCCGGCGCATTTCGACGTTGCTCCCGGTCCGGGCCCTGTGGTAGCCACCTGGCCACACGCTTCCGACCTTTGGTGAGGAGCGGGCCCGCGGGTCCGCTTTTTTTTATGCCCCGAGAAGAGATCGCAGAGACGATCGCCGAGACGATGAGCCGTCTCGAGGCCCTGGTGGGCTCGGTCGTCGAGCGCGAGGGCTTCGAGCTCTTCGACCTGGAGTACAAGGGCAGTGGAGGCAAGCGGCCGCTCCTTCGTGTCTTGATCGATCGTCCGGGCCGCACCAGCTATGCCCCACCGGAGCGTGACCCGTCGAGCGGCACCCTCGCCGAGTCCGGCGTGGACATCGGCGCCTGCGTGCGCGTCACCAAGGCCCTCGGGCCTGTGCTGGACGTGGAGGATCTCCTCTCCGCGGCGTATACCCTCGAGGTCTCGTCCCCCGGGCTCGCCCGCCCGCTCCGCCGAGCGGAGCACTTCTCCCGCGCCGTCGGCCTGAAGGTTCGCGTCAAGACGCGCGTGCCCGTGCGCGGCTCGGAGAGCTTCTTCATCGCCCCCCTCGAGGGCGCCACGGACGAGGCCATCGAGCTCGGCGTCCGCGGCGAGCCCCTCCGCATCCCCATCCGCCTGATCTCCAAGGCCCACTTGGAGCCCGACCTCTAGGAGCCCCGCCATGGACGCCGAAAGCCTCAACATGACCCTGGATCTCGTCGCCAAGGAGAAGGACATCTCCCGCGACATCCTCGTCCAGGCGATCGAGAGCGCCATCGAGACCGCCGCCCACCGAATGTTCGGGCTCGAGCGTGAGCTCGAGGCCGTCTACAACCCCGAGCTCGGGCAGGTGGAGCTCTTCCAGTACATGGAGGTGGTCGACGACGTGGACGATAGCGAGCGGGAGATCACCCTGGACGCCGCGAAGATCGTCGACCCCGAGGCCGAGGCCGGCGATGAGCTCGGCTTCCAGATCTTCTACCTGGACGACGACTCGGATCGGGCCGCCGAGGAGGATCGCAAGTACGGCGATATCCTGGGCATCGAGCAGTCGCGGAGCGCCTTCGGCCGCATCGCCGCGCAGACCGCCAAGCAGGTGATCATCCAGCGCGTGCGTGAGGCGGAGCGCGCCAAGATCTTCGAGGAGTACAAGGACCGGCAGGGCGAGCTGGTCACCGGCATCGCCCGCCGCTTCGAGCGCGGCCACGTGATCGTCGACCTCGGACGCGCCGAGGGCATCCTGCCGAGCCGCGAGCAGATGCACCGTGAGTCCTACCGCGCCGGTGACCGCGTGCAGGCCTACGTCAAGGAGATTCGCTCCGACTCGAGGGGCCCGCAGATCGTGCTCAGCCGTACCGATCCCGGCCTCATCTACCAGCTCTTCGAGATGTAGGTCCCGGAGATCTACTAGGGCATCGGCCGCATCGTGGCCGTCGCCCGCGAGCCCGGGGAGCGGACCAAGATCGCGGTCGCCAGCCGCGACATGGATGTCGATCCCGTCGGCGCCTGCGTCGGCATGAAGGGCAGCCGCGTGCAGGCGGTCGTCCAGGAGCTCCGCGGCGAGAAGGTCGACATCGTGCCTTGGTCCGACGACGTGGCGAAGTTCGTCTGCAACGCCATCGCCCCGGCCGAGGTGAGCCGCGTGCTCATCGACGAGAAGAACGAGACCATCGAGCTCGTCGTGCCCGACGATCAGCTCTCCCTGGCTATCGGCCGCCGCGGCCAGAACGTGCGCCTGGCCTCGCAGCTCGTGGGCTGGCGCATCGACATCACCTCCGAGACCAAGGTCGAGGAGTACATGGACGAGCTGCGCTGGTTCCTGGCCCAGAACATGCCCGAGTTCGACATGTCGGACATCGAGTACATGTTCAAGCTCGGCTTCCACTCCGCGGAGAACATCATCAACGCCGATCCGGCCGAGATCACCGCGGTGCCGGGCGTGGACGAGACCTTCGCGATGCGCCTGCAGGACTACTGCGAGGATCTAGTAGAGGAGCGTGCCACCCACAAGCTCTGGCCGGAGGGGGGCCGGGAGGCCGCCATGAGCCGCTGGATCGCCCATCGTGAGAGCGGCTCCCTGAGCGAGCTGGCGCTGCGCGCGCCAGAAGACGCCCCCGAGCCCGCCCCGGGCCCGAGCGCCCCGGCGGCTCCGACGAACGAG
>CAZEHU010000595.1:0-2965 GCA_964511605.1 uncultured Myxococcales bacterium | reverse complement strand
CTGTGGGTCGGGTTGGCGGCGCCGTGGGGTCGGCTCGAGGGGCTCATGGGAGCTCGCGCCAGCGACGTGGCCGCGGGGGCGCTCGTCGTGGGCCTCCTCGCCGCGGCGGCCCAGGGCAGCGTGGCCTCCGCGGCTGCCACCACCCGCGCCGGACTAAGCGCGGTGGCTGGCCTCCGGGCGCTGACGGATTGGGATCGGGACGGCAGCTCTCCGTGGCTCGGCGAGGGGGACTGCGCCCCCTTCGATGCGGCGGTCCACCGGCAAGCGATCGACGTGCCGGACAACGGCGTCGACGAGGACTGCAGCGGCCACGATGCGGTCGCCTCGGGCGCCGGGTCGGCGCTGGCCAGGGCGGGGGCTGCGGGCGACGTCTTCTACGGGGAGCTGCCCGAGGAGGTGATCGAGCCCTACAATGTGATCTGGATCGTCATCGACGCCGTCCGCGCGGATAGCGCGAGCGTCCTCGGCTACGATCGGCCGACGACCCCCTACCTCGAGGACCTGGCGACCGAGGCGCTGGTCTTCACCAACGCCTGGAGCCAGGCGCCCTCCACGATGCTCTCCTTCCCCAGCATGTTGGCGGGGCGAATACCGGGCCGGATGAGCTGGGTCGAGCAGGCAGAGCGCCTGAACGCGAGCGAGGAGGAGATGATGGTGGCGGAGCGCCTGGCCGAGCTCGGCTACCGCTCCCAGATCATCGTCCACTCCTACTTCACCCGGCACTTCCGGGGCCTCTTCCAGGGCTACGATGTGGTCTCGAACCTCTGGCGCGATGGCCGGATGAAGCCCTGGTACGAACGGAGCTCTCCCATCGCGACGACCCAGGCCATCCGCTTCATGGAGGAGGACCCCGCCGTCCCGGAGTCCGACACTCCCTTCTTCATCACCGCCTACTTCGAGGACCCGCACCACCCCTATAGCGAGCACGACGAGGGCTATCCGAGCTTCCGCACGAGGAGCGCTCGGGCCCCGGCGATCGGCGAGGACTGGCTGGAGGACAAGGCGCGCTACGATCGGGAGGTGGCCTTCGCCGATCGGCACGTCGGGTTCCTCATGGAGTACCTGAAGCACACGCCGCCGCTCTGGGATCGGACGATCCTCGTGGTCCTCTCCGATCACGGCGAGGAGTTCGGCGAGCACGGTCGAGGGAAGCACGCCCGGACCTGCTATCGCGAGTCGACGCACGTGCCGCTCCTCATCCGGATCCCCGGCGTCGAGCCGCGACGGATCGACACGCCCGTGGCCCTGGTCGATGTGCTCCCGACCCTGGTGGAGGCGCTGGGCCTCGACGCCGGGCCCGAGGAGCTGGACGGCCAGAGCCTCTTGATCCCTGCGCTCGCACCCGAGCGCGTCCGACCTGGACGTCCGATCTCCTGCACCGCGGTCGGCGGCAAGCCGGCCATCCCCGACTTCGCCATGCGCAGCGTCCGCGTGGGGGATCGAGCCCTGGTCCATCACGTCCTCCGGGACGAGGTCGAGCTCTTCGATACGAGCGCCGACCGCCTCGAGCAGGAGGACCTGGCGGCTCAGCCCCGCGAAGCGGAGACGGTCCGGCAGCTCCGGGGCGCGCTCGAGGCCACGCTCGAGGGCAACATCATCGAGGATCGCCTGACCCGATAGGGCGCCGGCACACCCCTTGCTCCGTAGGGCCGCCATGAGCAGCCCCTCCCCCCCCTCCGATCCTCCCGAGACCCCGAAGGACGGGGCCTCGCGCGTCCTGCCGCCCCGGCGCCAGGGCGGGTGCGCACAGGGCGCGGTGAGGGTGCGCACCGGGCGGTGGGGCCGAGGAGAAGCCTCATGATCGCCCCCTCCCTCGACCTCGAGCCCATGAGCCTCGAGCGCACCCACATCGTCGCCCGGCACCGGACGCCCGCCCAGCGCAGCGCAGCCTGGTCGGAGCGCCTGAGTCGCGCCCTGTCGCCCCTCCGCACCGCCGCGGAGCTGATCCACTCCCGGGCCCCTGTGGAGCTGCGACGGAGGGTCCAGCCCCTCGAGCCCGCGGCGCGTCGCGCGCTGGCCTTCCACGCCCTCCGCCACCTCTATGTGCACGGGGGCCTCGTCGCCGGGGGCAGCATCACCGACGCCGTTCAGGCTGCCTTCGACGCGGTCCCCGGCGAGGTGATGCACATCGTGCTGAGCGAGGAGCCGGTGCCCTTCGAGGTGCTCGCGGACGATCGGGGGCGCGCCTTCGCGTGGAGCCCCCTCGACGAGGACGAGGCGCCGTGGACCCCCGTCCTGGGCACCTGCCCCCTCCTGGGCGCGGCGCCGCCGGCCCCGAGCTCTCCCGCCTCCTGCCACATGGTCTTCGGCTGGAGCGTGCCCTGGGGCGGCGAGCTGGCGATCCTCTCGCTCCTCGAGGTCGAAGGGCCCGCGCGGAGTCGCCTGGCCGAGCAGCTCGACGGCGCCTCGGCCCTCGGGCCCGACGAGCTCTTCGAGGTGCTCGCCGGGGGGCACGCTCAGGGCGCGACGGAGACCCGATTCCGGCCGCCCTCCTTGGAGGCGTAGAGCTGCTGGTCGGCCGCCTCGACGAGGGCGGCCGGGGTGGCGTGCTGCTGTCCGAGCTGGGCGACCCCGAGGCTCAAGGTGACCGGGATCCGGCGTCCCTCGAAGTCGAAGACGTGCTCCTCGATGATGGCCCGCACCGCCTCGGCGAGAGCGTAGGCACCCGCCGCATCGGTGCCGGGCATCAGGAGGATGATCTCCTCGCCACCATAGCGGGCGGCGAACTCGTCCTTGCGCAGCCGACCCTTGATGAGGCCGGAGAGCTCGGCGAGGACCATGTCTCCGGCGAGATGGCCGAAGTCGTCGTTGACCCGCTTGAAGAGATCGATGTCGGCGAGGGCGACGGACAGGGGCTGCTCCATGCGGGTCGCGCGCGCGAACTCCCGCTCGAGCACCTCGTCGAGGTAGCGGCGGTTGGGCAGGCCGGTGAGCGGGTCGTGCATCACCGCCATACGCATGCGGC
>CAZEHU010000594.1:0-2973 GCA_964511605.1 uncultured Myxococcales bacterium | reverse complement strand
CCCGCACGATTCGTGGCGTGATCGTGGGTCAGGCGCACGATGTTGGAGGCCTGCACCAGATAGCCGCGCGTATTGCCGACGTGCGCGAGGGCGGCGATGTCGCCCCGGACGACGAGGACCGTGCCTGAGGTGGAGGCCGGCGGGGCGCTCGCGTCCTGCGCGGCGGCGGCGGCGGCGTGGTGCTCGCGGACCGCGTTCGACGAGTCCTGAAAGGCCTCGCGGAAGAGGTGGCGGGCGCGCACCCACGCGCCAGGGTTCGTCGACACCGCCTCGACCGCCCGCGCGAGGCGATCGGCGTGGCCGGCCACGGCCCCCAGGAAGACCTGGGCCGAGGTCTGACCCGGACCGCCCGAGGGTCCGCTCGAGATGGCCCAGACCCCTCGCGCCTCGTCGCACAGGATGGCATCGGACCGACCTGTGTCGACCTCGGCGCGTGCAGTGTCGGTGACAGCGTGAAGGCGTAGCTGCATGGCTCCGAGATCGATCCTAGACCTCCTCGGCCGGGGAGCGCAGCGGGGGCGATCGCGACCCTGCAACCCGCAGCACGAGGATCCGGGTGTCGCCTTACTGCACGCGACATGTGCGGTCGGTGGATCGAGGTGCTACAGTCCTCGCGTGTGCTGTCCTCGGGACGTCGGACGGGAGATCCCGCCCGACCCCGACCTCGGACAACCCAGCCTCTCCTGGGGGCCCTCGCGCCCTCCCCGAGCCTCGACGGAGCTGAACGATGGAGACCACGCACACACGGACGAGCGACACCGCGCCGGATATCGCCGAGGTCGTGGAGTCCACGCCGGCCGAGGCCCGCACCGCGGTCCTGCGTACGATGAGCTACGACGAGGCCCGGACGGCGCTCGCGCCCACGGGCGCCCAGGCCACCTTCTTCTCCGATCTCTTCAAGCGCCTCGATCGCTCCCGCGACGGCGCGCTGAACAAGAAGGAGATCGTCGCTCAGCTCAAGGCTGTCGGCATCGGTGGGGGCCTCTTCGGCATCATCCACAGCAAGGTGGCCAACAAGTTCATCGAGCAGCTCGACACCTCGGGCGATGAGAAGGTCACGCTCGCGGAGTTCAAGGCGATCGCCAACCAGATCCTGCCTCCGACCCTCTTCGACGAGCAGGGCCATGTTCAGCCCGAGCTGGTGGACGAGACCTTCCAGACCCTCGACGCCAACAAGGACGGCCGCATCACGGTCGCAGAGCTCGAGGCCGGCCTGCTCGCGCAGCTCCCCGAGGACACCGATCACAAGACCATCATCGCCGAGGTGGGCGCCAAGATGGGCGTCGACGCCCTCGACCTCGATCGCGACGGCGGCATCCAGCGCGGCGAGATGGACACCGCGGCCGGCGCCGTGGCTGCGCTCAGGACCGGCTAGCGTCACCGTCTCGACGTTGTCAGCGCCCGGGATCGGCGCTATCGAGGAGCCGTGACTCGTCTGGCCCAGCGGCGCCTCCTCCTCGGCGTCTCCGGCGGTATCGCCGCGTACAAGACGCCGGAGCTCGTCCGACGCCTGAAGGGCGAGGGCGCCGACGTGCACGTCGTCCTCACCCGCGCCGGCGCCCGCTTCGTCTCCCCCCTTGCCCTCGAGGTGGTGAGCGGCCACCCCGTCGGCACCGACCTCTGGGCGCCCGACGAGGGCAGCCGCATCGTGCACACAGACCTCGGCCAGGACTGCGACCTCGTGCTCCTGGCTCCGGCGACCGCCAACCTCATCGGCCGCATCCGCGCCGGCCTGGCGGACGATCTCTTGACCACGACCGTGATGGCCTGCCGCACCCCGGTCCTGATCTGCCCCTCGATGAATACCGACATGCTCTCGAACCCGCTGGTGCAAGCCAACCTGGAGGCCCTCACCGCGGACGAGCGCTACCGCGTGGTCGATCCCGACTCCGGCGAGCTGGCCTGCGGCGTCATCGGGCCGGGCCGCCTCCCGGATCCGCCAGTCCTCATCGAAGCCTGCGTCCGCGCCCTCGTGGGCGGCAGCGAGGCCCAGGACGCGCCGCGCCCCCTCGCCGGAGTGCGCACCACCGTCACCGCAGGCCCCACCCGCGAGGCCCTCGACCCCGTCCGCTTCCTCACCAATCGCTCCACCGGCACGATGGGCTTCTGCCTGGCCGAGGCCCTCGCCGGCCTGGGCGCCGAGGTGACCCTGATCGCGGGCCCCGTCGAGCTGCCTACGCCCCCCTCGGTCGCGCGCCGCTACGACATCACGACCGCGGACGACCTCGCCGACGCCGTCAGTGCGTTCTGGGAGCATACCGACGTCCTGGTGATGGCCGCCGCGGTCTCCGACTGGCGCCCGGCCGAGATCCGCCAGCATAAGCTGAAGAAGGGCGACGATCCCGGAGCCCTCTCCCTCGAGTTGGAGCGCACCGAGGACATCCTCCTCCAGGCTTCCCGCCGAGAGGGTCGCGAGGACCGCCTCCTCGTCGGCTTCGCAGCCGAGACCCGCGACCTCGAGGCTGCCGCACGCGACAAGCTCACGCGCAAGGACCTCGACCTCATCGTCGCCAACCTCGTCGGCCAGCCCGGGGTGGGCTTCGGGACCGGGGACAACGCCGGCGTCCTGATGACGCGCGCCGGCGACCTGATGCCCCTCGAGCGCGGGCCCAAGCCCCTGTTCGCCGGCTCGGTCGCGGCCCACATCGCGCGCGCCTGGATCGACCGATGAGCCACGAGGCCGAGTGGCGGGCGGCCCTCACCGAGGTCGCCCGGGACGTCCGCCTCTGGGTCGAGCACGCGCGTGATACCGGGGCGCTGGACCTCCCGCTCTCCGATCCTGCCGAGCTCACGCAGGCTCGCGCAGCCGCCGCGAGCGCCCAGCTCCAGCGCGGCTCCGGCCCTCCCGCCGGGGGATCGCGGCCATCCGCCCCGCCGCGCCCGCGAGCGCCTTCCCGCCCGGCCTCCCCGCGGTCCGAGCGCCCGAGACCCACCGCCAGGGGGAGCCGGCAGGCCCCTCGTCCCCAGAGCCGC
>CAZEHU010000593.1:0-2976 GCA_964511605.1 uncultured Myxococcales bacterium | reverse complement strand
GTCCTCGAGGTGCGGGTTGAACGCGAAGAGGGGGTCACGGGTCATCTCGTCCGGGGAGACCGTGGTGTACATCCGCGTCAGGTAGGGGTGGTCGTCCAGGCGGGCCTGGGCGCGCTTCATCGGTCCCACCACAGCCTCGTCGAGCTCGGCCGCGAAGGCCTGGGGATCGAAGCTCCAGTCCTCCGGCATGAAAGCGAGGCAGTAGTCCATATTCCACGTCGCGTAGAACATGCTGTCGTCCTGGCAGTCGTTGGGCAGATCCTGCAGATCCGGCTTGGGGATGTACTTCATGATGAGGCTCTGCATCTGGCTGTCCCGGGGGAAGCCCTGGTTGAGCAGCTCCTGCATGAAGGGGCTCGCGCCGTGGATCCCTGCGAGCTTCACGAGATCGAAGCGCCCCTCCCACCAGAGCATCTTCTCGAGGTCGGTGGGCTTCGCGTACTCGGTGACGAAGCCATGGCCGGCAGCCTGATCGACGGCCTCGCTGACCAGATCGCCGTAGTTCGAGCCGTAGCCCACCCAGTCGATCTTCGCTTCGTTGATGCGCACGTGCATCCAGTTGGTGGGCACCGCGCGGTGCTCGCCGGCCACGTAGATCTGCACGGGCATGTCGGGATCCGCGGCGATCTGCGTCAGGACGAGCGGCACGCAGGGATCCTCCTCCTGGAAGTCGAGCACGACCGGCTGGATGTCGCCGACGTCCGCGTCACGCTTGAGCTTCATCGCGACGAAGAGCATGTCCTGGCCGAGGTAGTGATCGATGAGGGGAAGGGCCTCGTCGGGCTGATCGAAGCCCTCCTCGTTGAGCCAGTCGAAGAGCTCCTGGGGGTCGTTCGACTCGAGGGTCACCGTCATGTACGGGCCGACCTCCTGGCTGTCGAGGACCGTCACGCCCCCATCGTCCCGCCCACCAGCGGCGGTCGGCGCGCTCTCGGCCAGGGCGTCCATGCCCCACCAGCCGCAGGAGCCGGAGCGCTCCCAGTCCCAGTTGAGGTAGAACTGGGGCTGGGTGCGCCAGTCCAGCTCCTGGAAGAGCGCCATCGGGGCCACGTCGATGGTGGGCTTCGAGACCACGGGGATGACCCACGCGAAGTCCTCGGCGGTGCCCTGGTATTGGATATTGATCGTGGCGGAGATCGAGCCCTCGTCCACGCTGAAGACGATGCGCTCGCCGCGCTGGACGACAGGGTTCTGGCTGCAGAAGAAGCCGCCGCAGGCTTCGGCCTCGGGCGGTGTGGCCAGGCCCAGGGTGAGGGCGGTCGCCAGGGCGAAAGCAGCGGCCGGGGTGAGGCGGCCGAGGAGGGTGGAGATGGTGTCGAGCATGATCGTTCCTTGATCGGGTGTTGTCGGGTGGGGGGCCCGGCGCCCCGACCCCTCTGCGAGCCTCGTGCCAACGGCGAAAGTGCACGAGATCGTTGACTCTCTGCCCGCCGTCCGCCCTTGGGCACCTCACCCCGCGGTGTGCACGCATGCGTCACTGTAGATCTTCTCCACACTTCACGCCCGTGGCGTGCAGGCCCAGGCCTCCGAGGGTGGGATGGCAGGCGAACTCCCCCAGGCCGGCCTCCGCGAAGAGCGCCTCCAGCCGGCTCGGCGTCATGCGCCCCGCCACCCCCGAGACGAGCCGCCACGTGGCCATGCTGGTGCCGAAGCGGGCGCTCGCCAGCGGGCGGCCCAGCGCTCTGGGAGGCCCGCGCACCAGGGCCTCCCTGGCGGCGGCGCGCAGGCTCCCGTCCCGGGAGGGCTCCATGAGGACCAGGCGGCCCCTCGGGGCGAGCACCCGTACCAGCTCGGCGAGCACCGCGCGTCGATCCGGGACGAGGTACAGGAAGCTGTGTCCCACGGCCAGATCGAAGCGATCGCCGTCCAGGGGCAGCTCTCGGGCATCGGCCCTCAGGAAGCGCGTCCGGCGGCCCTCCGGTCGCGCGACCCGAAGGCGCTGCGCGCGCTCGATCATCGGCCGCGAGAGATCCACACCCACCACCTCGACGTCCGGGCCGAGGGCGCGCGCGAGGACGAAGGTAGACACCCCATATCCACAGCCGATGTCCAGCACCCGGGGGCCGGCCGGCAGATCCGGCGCGTGCCGGAGCGCGAGGGCGATCTGCTCCTCCCAGTGGGGCTGGGAGGTCAGGATCTCGTACGCGCGTGTGGTCACGAGGTTCTCGAAGAGGGTGCCGAAGCGGCGGATACCGAGGGGGCCCGACACCCCTCAGCCCTCCGCCGCCGGCTCGCGGGGCGCGAGGGGGAGGGAAGTAGACCAGGTCGCGGTCGCGCTCGCCTCGGCGTCGAGGGGCTCGGCGAAGCCGCCCTCGCCGCCGCCGGGCGAGCCGGAGCTCGCCTCCTGGGCCCAGAGGAGGAGCGGGATGGCCCCGATGTGGTACAGGCGACAGCGATCGGCGGCGCGGACCCGGGCGGGGACGGACATGGCCGCCATCGTACACGCGCCGCCGGAGGAGCGAAGCCGTGAAGCATCGGAACCGACCCGACCTCCTGGGGTCGAGCGCGCGACACCCCCGGCGGCGTCCGCCCGAGGGCTCCCGCGGGCGGCGGCGTCCGCCCGAGGGCTCCCACGAGCTCGCCGTGCTGGGACTCGCGATCCTGTTCGCCCTCACGGGCTGCGCCTCTGATGGCGGGCCCTCGGATCCCGCTGGCGCGGCGGACGCGGAGGGCCCCGACGCGGGCGGGTTCGACCCGGCCGGCGCCGGCGCCGGCCGGCCTGGGAACGCCGCGCCGCCGAGCCTCCGGGACGGCTGCAACCCCGTCGCCCCCGAGTGGGACTGCATGCTGCCCTTACCCTCGGATGTCTTCCGAGCGCCGGTGGACGGCGCTCCCGGCCAGTGGGTCGTCTCGGTACCGCAGAGCGCCCGTCCGCTGACGGCGGCCGGAGATCCGGTCAGCGCCATCGAGTGGCGGTCCCTCGACGGCCAGGGGGCCGGTGCGGCCTCTACGACTTGGAGTCTTTGCCAACAATTG
>CAZEHU010000592.1:0-2980 GCA_964511605.1 uncultured Myxococcales bacterium | reverse complement strand
CCCTTGGTGGGAGAGACGCTGCGCAAGCTGCTCCGGCGCGAGGCCCCGCGTGTCTTCCAGGAGGCCCACCGCCGCGCGGCCGAGTGGCAGCTCTCCAGCGAGGGGCAGGTGGACGCGGCTTGCCTCGATCACCTGGTGGCCGCCGAGGAGTTCGATCGTGTGCTCGGCTACCTCCAGTACGACGCGGAGCGCTTCTTCGCCGCCGGCTACCATCGACAGCTCAGCCACTGGCTGCTTCAGCTCGAGGGCCACTACGCCTCGCTGCCCTTCTGGAGCTGCTACTACGTGGGCCGGATCTACGCGAACCTGGGCGACTGGGATCGGGCACGCTCCTACCTCGATCGCTGCAAGCAGGCCATGGGCGCGCGCGTCGCCGCCGGGGATGCCTGGCGCTGGCAGCCGCGGCTCTGCCTGGGCTATGCCTCGATGTACCACCGCCGCGGCATGCAGAACGAAGCGAGCACCTACTGCCGTCGCGGGCTCGACTACATCCGCCAGGCTCGCCGGCGAGGCGAGCTCCCGGAAGCGGGCCTCCGCGAGGTGGCAGGCATCCAGCTCGAGCTCTTGAACCTGCTCGGCACGCTGAAGATGGAGTCCGGGGGCTACGACAAGGCCCAGTCGGACTGCGAGGAGGCCCGGGAGGTGGCCCGGGCCTCGGGCCTCGATCGCGAGGAGGCCATCGCCCTCAAGAACCTCGGCCTCATCGCTATCCGTCGCGGGGATCTGAAGGCGGCGAGCCGACACCTGGCCCACGGGCTCGTTCGCGCCGACAGCGAGGTGGATCCGGAGCTCCACGCGATCATCGCCTGGCTGCTCGGCCGCACCCACCGCATGAAGGGGCACTTCGAGGAGGCCAGCGGCCTGATGGAGTCCGCCCTCGCGCGGGTCGTCGATACGGGCCGGCCGGAGACGGTCGCCTCCATGTTGGTGAACCAAGGGGAGCTGCTCGGCGTCATGGGCCGCGCCTCGGAGGCCGAGGACTCCTTCCGCGAGGCGATGCGCATGCTCGATGTGGTGGGCGACCACAAGATCCGGGTCGAGGTGCTCAGCCAGTACATCATCTTCCTCGCAAAGCAGGGGCGACCGGGCGAGGCCCGCATGGTCCTCGATCGGGCGGCGGCCCTGGTGGACGCTCTGCTCAGGAGCGAGGTCCACCTGGTGGCGCTCTTCGGGGAGGCCCAGGCGGAGTACGAGGCCGCCCAGGGACACCTGGAGCGGGCGCTGAGCCACCTGGACGGGGCCGCGGATCGCTACGCCCGGATGGGCGCGGAGTACCACGAGGCCCGCCTCGCCTGGCGAGCGGCCCTCTGGCACAGTATCCGCTTCGTCCAGGGGGCCGACGAGACCCCGGAGGAGGTGACCACGAACCTCGGTGCCGCCTGTGAGGCTGCGGACTATCACGGCTATCGCTTCGACGTGGAGGAGGGCTATCGCGAGCTCCTCCACGCCGGCATCGCATACGGGGAGGACGAGATCCCCGAGATATGCCTCGACGCCCTCCAGCGCCTCGACGGTCCTGATGTGGTCAGCGAGGGGGCCCGCAGCCTGAGCGCTGCGGCGGCCGCGCGATATCGCGAGTATCGGCGCCGGGCGGAGCTCGCCGACGACTACCGCATCACCGATCGCTCCGAGAGCCGCGGGGCCAACGCCCGCCAGGGCGATGACCTCATGCAGAGCGCTGGCGAGAGCCACCTCATCCTCGTGGTCTACGATCAGCTCCTCGTCCGGGATGGCGAGGAGATCTCCCTCGGCGAGAAGCGCGTCATCATGCCCCTCCTCCACCACTTTCTCAGCCACCCCGAGGAGGTCTTCACCATGACCCAGCTCGCCGATCGGGTCTGGGGATCGGATCGAGGTCAGAGCAGCATGCAGACCAAGGTGAAGGTGGCGATCAGCCGCTTGAGGGCCCTGCTGGGAAAAGGGCGCCCCTACGTGATCACCACGCGGGTGCCCACCGGCGAGGGCGCCAAGACGGTGGTGGCCTACGGCCTCGCGCCGGACCTCGACTTCTACCTGGTCGACCGCATCGAGGAGCCCGAGTAGGGCGGCCCGAGGCGCCTATCAGCGGAGGAGCGCCTGGACCCGCGGCAGGAGGTTGTCCACCGCCCCCTGCCCCTTGATGCCGCCCGAGGTCTTGCGATCGGTCGCCCTCCCATCGGGACCAGGGAGTACGAACAGGGGGATGAGCCGTGAGGTGTAGCCGTCCGCCTCGAGGCGATGGGCGTCCACATCGTGGTCGAACTCGAGGAAGGTGGTCCCGGGCAGCTCGTCGTTCAGACGGCCCGCGGCGACCGCATCATGGAAGCGCTGACAGGGATCGCACCAGGTGGCGCCGACGTAGACGACGAGGCGGCGATCGGGCAGCTCCGCGCGGGCCTCGAGGACCCGGGCGGCGACCGTGCGGCCGTCCTGGGGGGCGAGCAGCATCTCTGCGTTGTTCGCGGGGGGCGCGGGGGCACCAGCCGGGGTGGCCGGTCGGTGCATCGTGGCGGACTCCAGCGAGTCCACGGCGAGGGGGACAGGGGCGCCGCTGGCCGGCTCCCCCGGATCGGTGCGCGTGGGACAGCCGGCCGCGAGGGGCAGGAGCAGCAGTGGCAGCAGGGATCCGGGCTTCACGATCGGGAGGATGCCACAGGGGCGCGGACGGATCCGCGTGTCCCGGCCTGTGGTGTGCGCGTTGCGTCCGCGGGCACCCGACGGTTAGCGTGGGGGCGACAATGCTCCCCACCCGTACACCTTGCTCCGTCCTCCTCGCTGTCGTGCTGACCCTCCCTCTGGTGCTCGGGTGCGAGGCGCAGGACAGCGCGGATCCGGTCGGTGGTGGGTCTGGAGGTGCCGAGCCGGCGCCCTTCGAGGATGCTGCGAGCAGCGCTGAAACCAGCGGGGCCGCCCTCTCGGACGGCGCTGGGGAGCCGGATGTCGCGCCCCGGGCCGAGCCAGAGCCCTCCGGGGCGGGCGGGCCCGAGAGCGACGCCGGGTC
>CAZEHU010000591.1:740-2990 GCA_964511605.1 uncultured Myxococcales bacterium | reverse complement strand
TCTCATCCGCAGCCTGCGGGCCGACGCCGGTGTCACCTCGATCGTGGTGAGCCACGACCTCCGCAGCATCTTCAGCGTCGCCGACCGGATCGCGATCATCTACCAGGGCACCGTGCGCCTCGACGGCAGCCCGGAGACCTTCCGCACCACCGGCGATGAGGTGGTCCGCCAGTTCGTCCGGGGAGAGCCCGAGGGGCCCATGATCGTGTGACAGGCCCGCTCGTCCTCAGGGGCCGCCCCCGTCGCGCGGAGGGTACGCTCCCTACTCCTTCCAGATGAACTTCCAGGGATGTCGCTTCAGATCCCGGAGCATCTCGCGGATCTCGTCGTAGACCTCCTCATCGCTCAGGAAGGCGCCCACGGAGCCGCGGCCCCGCTTGATCTCGTCGGTGAGGGTGGCGACGTTGGACAGGGCCTTCTTCGCATCCTCGAGGGCGGCGAGCGCCGCGACCCGCGCCTCGTCCACGGCCCCGGTGCCCGTGTCCGCCAGCTTCGAGTAGCGGTCGAGCGCGCCGCGCACCTCGCTGACCACGGGCGGGAGGGTCGTCTTCAGATCCCGCGTCACCTTCTCCACGTGGGCGACCGTCCGCTGCAGGCTGGTGCCATCGCCCATGGCCACCCGGGCGCTCGACAGGAGCTCGCGGGCCTCGGTCTCTACCTCGAGGAGCTTGTCGATGGCCGCGTCGAGGTCCTCGCGGTTGTCTGCCAGGATGCCGTCGATGCGCTCTCCGGTGCGCCGGAGCACCACGGCGGCCTTGCGGGTCTCGTCGAGGATCTGAGCGAGGGCGTCCTCGTTGTCCTCGACCACCTTGGCGAACGCGGTCAGGAGGCGGTTGGCCTTCCACGCCATGATCTCGAGGCGGAGCGGCGGCTCACCGACCACCACGGCCCCCGCCTTCAGGGAGGGCGCCTCGGGCGTGCCGGGGTCGATCTCCACGTACTTCTCACCGAGCACGCCCTGGGTGGTGATCCAGAAGCTGGCGTCCTCCCGGATGGTGACGAGCTTGTCGGGATCGAGGCGCAGGTGCACCCGCACCCAGACCCGCCGGCCCACCGCGTCGTCCTCGCTGCCCCCGTGGTAGCTCACGTCGCGGACCTTGCCGCAGGGGACCCCCGCGACCTTGACCGGCGCGCCGGGCTTGAGGTCCGCGCTGGTCGGCACGTCGACGAAGAGGTCGGAGCGATCGGAGGTGCTGAAGTCCCCGAGGGCGAGGACGAACGCGACCAGCAGCGCCAGGCAGGTGGTCACAAGGACCCCCACCTTCACCTCGAGGGCTCGCTCGCTCACGTCTTCCGCCGGGGGTTCAGGTCAGGCATTCCGCCGGTGGTCCAGGTCGGACAGAGGTTGCGCGGGTCGGGCCGCAGGCTGCTAGTCCCTACGCTTCGGGATGGTGTCAGCGGCCGGCACGGCGTCTTGGGTCGTCACCTGCAGCGCCCGCGTAGTCTTGGCTTCGGTGCGCGCCACCGGCAGCTTGACGAAGTCGATGCGCGTCGGGATGCCCTCGACGACGCCGGCCGTGAGGGCCTCCGATGCCAGCAGCCACCAAGCATCGCGGATCTTCGCGCGGTAGACCTCCGTCTTCATGCCGAGGCGCCGGGCGATCTCCACGTGGAGCCCGTCAAGGTAGCGGGCGAGAAAGTCGAGGCGTGCGCGATTCGAGGGATCCTCGCCGGCGGTGCCATAGCTCGCCTCGTGCAGCATGATCGTGGCGTGGGGCAGGGCGTAGCGCTTATCGCAGAAGGCCAGGGTGATGGCGGCCATCGAGTAGGCCTTGCTCTCGACGAGGCAGTGGGTGGGGCTCTCGATGGCCCGCATGGTGTCGATGAGGACGAGGCCCGCCTCCACGGAGCCGCCGCCGGAGTTGATGAGGACCCAGATGGGCTCGTGGCTCTGCTCGTCGAGCTCGAGCATCTGCTTCTGGGCCTTCTTGATCAGCGGCTCGGCGATTCCGCCGCTCAGGCTCACGGTGCGATCGGTCAGCTCGATCCTCAGCCCCTTGCCATCGTCCGAGGACCTCTTCTTCTTGCGTGCCTCCGCGGGGGTGGCGCCGCAGGCAGCGATCACCAGGGCGACGAGGAGGGCGAGCAGGGGGCGGGCCGGAGGGGTCATCGAGGGGCCTCGTGGCACGAAGGGAGGGGGCGGGGCCGCGGCGGTGGGGCGCTGGGCGACGCCCGGAATCCGCCCTCTGGTGTATCGGCCGGGCGCCAGGAGGGCAAGCTCAGCGCGGAGCGTGCCAGCGGAGCTCGGAG
>CAZEHU010000591.1:0-730 GCA_964511605.1 uncultured Myxococcales bacterium | reverse complement strand
CCGGCCAACGTATGCCCAGCGCAAGGGTGAGCGCATCGGTGGCCGGGCCCGCCGCCCCGAAGACCTCGCTGCGACGCCAGCCCAGCCCCATCCACCAGCTCGGCTCGGCGTGTGCGCTCGTCAAGGGGAGGTCCAGGCCGGCGCCGAGGGTCCAGGCCATCGCCTCGAGCCCGGCGTCCAGGCCCAGGCTGAGGCGGGCACCTGCCAGGGCATAGGCCCAGGGCTCGTTGTCGAGGTGCAAGAGGAGGAGGGGGTGGAGGTGGCCCTCCGCGATCACCGAGGCGCCGAGGGCCTCGGTGTGACGGAGACCGAGCTCCACGTCCACGATGGACAGGAGGGTGGCGAGCCGCGCGCTCAGCCCCACGAGGGGGGCGGCGCAGTCGTCGTTGTGGTGGAGCCCGAGCTCGCTGCCGGCCTCGAGCTCCACGGCGAAGAAGGATCCCTGGTAGCGATCCACAGGCTCCTCGCGGTCCGCGGCGGCGGCATCGGGTGCCCCCGCTCGAGCCGGTGGGGCGGTCTGCGCCAGGGCGGGGCCCCCGAGCGCGAAGGGCAGGGCGAGGAGCGCCCCGAAGGTCCGCCGGCCCAGTCGGGGGTGCCTGGCTTGACCCCGCGCGCGGCCGATCCGACGCTCGCGGTCCATGCCCCCCCCTTCCGTGCCCGCGAGCTCCATGCCCTCCCCTGTAGCACGGCTCTTCGCTCGAGCGATCCCTCCCGGTGGCCTCTTCGTGGT
>CAZEHU010000590.1:0-3000 GCA_964511605.1 uncultured Myxococcales bacterium | reverse complement strand
CTCGAGGAGCACAGCGAAGAGGACGTCCGCGCCCTGTTCGATACCAATTTCTTCGAGCCCCTCGCCCTGCTCAAGCGCGTCGCCCCCCGTCTCCGGGCCCAGGGCCACGGCCGCATCGTCTGTGTCTCGAGCGCAGCGGGGCGTGTGGCCCTCCCGATGAGCGGAGCCCTGTCGGCGAGCCGCTTCGCCCTCGAGGGCCTCTGCGACGCGCTCCGCCTCGAGCTGGGGGTCTTCGGCGTCGAGGTGGTGCTGGTGGAGGCCGGCCTCCTGCGCAGCCGCCTCGGCGCCGCCGATGAGGTCCCAGAGGCCCGGGGCCGCGCCGAGAGCTTCCAGGTAGCGCCCGGGAGTCCCTACGAGCCCATCGCCGATCACATCGCGACGACCTGGCGCGACCTGCACAAGAAGGCCGCCACCCCCGAGGACGTCGCCAGGGTCGTCGACAAGGCCCTGAACATCCCCCGCCCCAAGCCGCGCTACGCCGTCCAGCGTGGTACCGCGGCCCTCCTCCTCGCACAGAAGATCCTGCCGCAGAGGCTGGTCGACAGCCGGCTGGTCAAGGCCATGGGGCTCGACGAGCTGGGCTGACAGCTCCGGCCCAGGGTCGTCGTTCCGCGCCCTCTCGCGGCGGCGGGGAGGCCGTCGGGGAGCCTAGACAGCCTCGAGCTCCCTATCCCCGAACCGATCGAGGTAGTCGATCCAGAACCCCGGACAGACATCCTCCCAGCGGCACCCGGCACAACCCGGTCCGTGGCGCATCTCCGGGCTCTTCACTACGTGATCGTCGCACTCCTCGCCGATGACCTCGGAGATCTCCCGGGTGAACGAGAAGCGGCTGTGGTGCTCGAAGCCTCGCATGAAGCAGGGCGGGAAGCCGGCGAGATTGTCGACGGTGATCCTGAGGCCGGTCTCGTCGACGGCGGCGAGGGCCTCGTACCAGTACGGCTCCACGTCGCTCAGGCGTGGGTACATGTCCGGGTGGCTCTGTCCCTTGACCGAGGGATAGACGAAGAAGAAGAAGACCTCGATGCCCGGGAAGCGGTCGGCCACCCAACGCACCCAGGGCTCGAGCCGCTCATAGTTGTAGGCGTTGACCACGTGGCTCAGGATCGTCTGGATGCCCGCCTCCCGGGCCCGATCGATCGCCTCGAGGGTGCGCTCGAAGTACTCGGGCTTCGTCGAGGTGATCTTCGCGAAGAGCTCGGGGCTGTCCGAGTGCAGGCTGATCATCACGCTGGTCAGCCCGGCGGCCTTCAGCGCCTCCGCGGCCCCGGGCCGCGCGAGGCCCCAGCCGTTGGAGTGGAGCTGGATGTCGCGGATGCCGCGGCTGCGGGCATGAGCCACCAGCTCCGTAAGGTCCTCGCGGAGGGTCGGCTCCCCTCCCGACAGGGCGATACCGCTCAGGTGGCGCTGGCGCGCGACCGCATCGATCTCGGCCTTGGCCTCGGCGTTCGAGAAGTCTGGAGCCCAGGGCTCGCGATAGCAGAAGCCGCAGCCGAAGTTGCAGGCCTCGAGCAGGCTCACGTCCTGCCTGCCGATGCCGAGGGGCGGCAGCTCCTCGACGCTGACGACCCGCGGATCCTCGAGGAAGCCCATCCGCCGCTTGAAGGCCCGCAGGCCGTCGGCGACGCCCTCGCTGATCCCATAGTCCACCCAACGCGCGCCTCGCTCGATGGCCCTCGCCAACAGCTCCCGGGTCAAAAAGACGTCGGGCATGAGATCCCCGACCCCCTCCTCGCGGAGCGCCGAGCCCTCCAGGATGCGGAGGTAGCCATCCGCCAGCAGCATCACCTTGCCGGCCACCACCCTCCCCCCGAGCTCGGCGAGGACGAGCTGGAAGGCCTGCGGCGCCCGCTCCCGCTCCGAGGTGATGAAGGTCCGCGGCAGGGGCCTCAGCGAGAGGCGCTCGCACGTCGCTACGTAGACCTCGTAGTAGGCGTCGACGGCAGCGTCCGACGTATCCCAGCGGGCTACCAGCCCCCCGCGCTCCCCGAGGCGCGCGTCCCGGCGGGCACCCTTGAGCATCAGCTCGTCCGCGGTCCGCACCTCAGGCCCGATCGCCACGAGGCTGCCCACCAGATCGTCGCGCAGGAGCAGACCCCTGTCGACGAAGGCCAGGCGCGCCTCTTGGCCACCCACCGGCCCCAGCATGTACAGGGGGCTCGGCGTCTTGCGGGCCAGCTCCACCAGTCCGCGATACCAAGGCCCGCTCCCGGGACGTCCGCCGCCTAGCTGGCAGCGCTGCGCACAGGGCAGCGAGGGCATCAGGTGGTAGGGCGAATCCCAAGCGCAGCCCTCCCGCGCGCCGTCGCAGTCCGCCGGCACGTCGAGATCCCAAGGAAACCGCGCGAGGACGTCCGGCGCCTCCTCGGGCACCGGCCGGCGCTGGGCCCGCTTGAACAGGCCCTTGGTAGGCACGAGGGTCATGGTCCCCCTCCCGAGGCGTGGGGTTCGGCTCCGAGCCCGAGGGCACGACCGTGCTGCTCCCCGACCGTCGCGTCCAGCGCCAGGCCGTCGGCCTCCGAGGTGCCATGGCGACCGGGCGCCGGCGGCCCGAGGACGAGGGGGTCGTAGGGCTCTCCGGCCCGCTCGCAGCGAATGAGCTCCCCGAGATCGGGCGCGCAGGTCTTGCAGTCGGTACACGCGCGGGTCGCGTCGCGGAGAGCCTTGACGGTCTGGGCCCCAGCGCGGACCGCCGCGCGCAGCGTCCCTTCACGCACCCCGACGCACTTGCAGACCAGCAGCTGTCCCTCCGCGGCGCCGTAAGGGCAGACATCCCGACCAAAGCAGCTACCGCAGAGGATGTCGTAGCAGTAGGGCTGGCCGGTCCCCATGCCCTTGAGCACGTAGTCGAAGTACTTCAGGGCCCGGGTATTGTCGTCCTGGGTACCCGAGGTGTCGAAGGGCGGCTGGGGCAACCCCATCGTCGTGATCTCGAGACCGCAGGCCACACCGTAGCGGAGCGCCTCGTTGACGTAGGGGGCCCCCTCTTCGAAGTCGTAG